>QAKO01000061.1 GCA_003343765.1 Bacillota bacterium
CAAAATTCTTTTCTGTCCTTTGCAAAAGGATTTTCAATATATGCGACACACAATCCACGAAAATCTTGTTTTTCCAATTCGGAAACCGTATCTTTGACGATTTTTTCATCAACGTACCCTAAATTTTCGGCAACTGCGGCATTCAGTTCTCCAAAGCCGTATTCTTTCAGATGTCCCAAAAATCTTTGTACGTTCCATTCTCCGCCCAAAAGAAAAAAAGTTTTGCGGTTTTCTGAAATTGCTTTTGCAGGATACCCGTTCCTTCCGTGCAGACTGACTAATTTTGCATCCTGCCAAGGTATCCCCAGCCGTGCCGCAAATACCGAGAGAGAACAGATCCCCGCGACCCGTTTCACATTCATTCCGTCCAGCGCATTTTCTATTTGCTGTGCGGCACTGTAAAATCCGACATCGCCAGATAAAAGCACTCCGATAACAGACACTTCCGCATGGTCGGAGATCGCTTTTTTGATTTCTTCCGGACGATATCCGGCTACGCACGGTACTTTTGCCTGCACATCGGCAAGCATTCTCGGAGCACCGATCAGCAAACCGCAGGAAGAAATGATTTCCCGCGCATATCCGCTCATACCGTTTTGCCCCACGCCCGTGCCGATCAGATATACCTCCCTGTACGGCTCTATTCCCAATATTGACGAAATTTCGCGCACCGTTGTGCCAAAATCCTTCACATCCCCTTCTTCACACGGACGGCCGATACGTATAAGTTCGGCACCGCATATGCGCGCAGCTTCCTCCTTGGCAGGCATTCCGCCTTCTGCGCCGGAATCTTTTGTCACGAAGTATTTTGCGCCAGCGGCACGGATCGCCGCTACATTCTGTTCCACGGAAAATGGCCCCTGCATAGCTATGACATTCTTTCCCGTCAGCCCTATCGCTTCACACGCCTCGAGTGCCTGCCTGCAAAAAAGTACACGGACAAAAAGCCTTTCTTTATACCCGGGAATACGTGTATACTCGAAAAGCTCCTTACTGCCCGTTGCTACAAAAATATTCCCCTCTTTTCCGGCAAGGTAATCCGCCGCCGCCCGTACATTTTCAAAACCGCCTGTTCCGCAGGCATTTCTGGAACAACGCAGCAGAACCGTCGACGTGTTTTCACAAGCTGAATTTATATTTCGGCTCACCTCCGCAGCATATGGATGCGTCGCATCCACCGCCAGGTCAAAGCGTTCCGCTAAGAGAAACTTTTCCATGTCTTTCTTGCTCATTCTGCCGACATGAATTTTTCCGTACTCCATGGCAGAACCGAGCACTTCTTCGCCGTATTCCGTTGCGACACACAGATGAAAGTCTGTTTTACGGGCAAACAGCTCGGTCAGCATTCTGCCCTCTGTTGTGCCGCCGAAAACACAAATCTTTTTCATACCGCCGCTCCCTCATTCAAAACGCTACATATTCTTCCCGCAATCCCACGGCAACAGTCACCCCGTCCACTATTTTTTTAGCGACCAGGAGCTTTTCGCCGCCGCATACGGCTGCCCGCTCACAGACATTATCTGTACCCGTAACCCGTAAAACCCGTTCGGAATGCGTAAAATTACCATGCAAAGCCGACAATTCCGCCGCCGTATAAAAAGATGTCGGCAAGCCTTGTCTTTCACAAAATTCCAACAGTCCGCGTTCATCTGCCTTCAGATCGACAGAAGCGACCTTCGCAATGCAGGAAAGATTCAGTCCTTCCGCACAAAACACTTCTTCCACACAACGGCCGATTTTCTCCGCCGACGTGCCCCGTCTGCACCCGATACCGAGCGTCAGCACGCGCGGACGCAAAAAAAGCGTTTTCAAAAAAGGTGCCTTTTCCCGATAGGAAAGCGCGATTCCCAACGGTTCGCCCCCCTGTGAGGCTTTCAGTCCTTGCGGCAACGCATCCCGATACGGCAAATCGCTGAAAAACGGAATGTCGCGTTCCAGGATCGCCGAAGATACCGCGCGCGCAAGTTTCATATCGGAGATCAAATACCCTCGCATTGCCGCAAATTCATCGACAGCAAACTTACCGTTCCTGTCCGTGGCAGTGGTTACTACAGGAGTTGCTCCCAAAAATTCCGCAACGGCAACCGCCGCCCTGTTTGCACCCCCGATATGCCCCGACAAAAGCGAAATTACAAAATTTCCGCAATCGTCGCATACAAGAACCGCAGGATCTTCCGTCTTGTCCCGCACAAGCGGCGCGATCGCACGGACTGCGATCCCGCACGCACACACAAAAATCAGAAGATTTCCTTTCTGAAAACATTCCCGCGTCCGTGCCGCCAAGTCCGTGGACGGCTGACGCGTGACTTCATATCCTTTTTCCTGCAAAAACTTTTCTATTTTATCGCAAAGAGCTCTGCCCTTGGCCGAAAAACAGAACAGATGCGCGCTCATTTCTTTGCCTGCCTGTAACCCGTGGTAAACGTCGGATCATACAGTTTTGAACGTGTGGAAACGCGGTCAAGAAATTTCCCGACCGTGATCAGCGCAAACCGATTGATATTATTTTCCTTCATGGTCTGCTCCAGGGTGCCGATCGTGCATCGAAATACCTTTTCATCCGGCCAGGTAGCCTTATATACCACGCCTACCGGGGTATCTTCCGCATACCCTCCGGCCAGCAGTTCCCGAACCACTTCTCCCGCGCGCCCTGCGCTCAAAAAAAGCACCATCGTCGCATTATGCTCTGCAAGCGCACGCAATTTCTCCTTTTCGGGTACGGGAGTGTTCCCCTCTATTCTCGTAATGATGACCGTCTGCGAAATTTCGGCCGGAGTATATTCCGCTTCCAATGCGGCCGCCGCTCCGCAAAAAGAACTTACGCCCGGACACACATCATACGCTATACCTTCCCGATCCAGTTCGTCCATCTGCTCGCCGATCGCTCCGTACAGACAGGGATCGCCCGTGTGCAGCCGAACCGTCGTTTTTCCTTCCCGTTCCGCACGTCTGATCACTTCCAGAACTTCGTCAAGATTCATTTCCGCACTGTTATATATTTCCGCACCTTCACGGCAAAACTGCAAAAGTTCCGCATTGACCAAAGAACCTGCGTATATCACCACATCCGCCCCTTCCAAAAGCGCCTTTCCGCGCAACGTGATAAGATCCGCCGCCCCTGAACCGGCACCGACAAAGTGTACCATGTTTAAACCTCCTTCAACCTTTCCAGAATTTCCCGCGCGTCGTCCGTCTGTCCCACCACACCGTGACGGAAAGAATAAATCATTAACCCCACGCGCATATTGTCATAATTCCGCATCCCGATCAACTGCGAAATGCGCCCGATAAGCCTGTCCATCACCTGCTCGCGGATGCCCAGCGTTTCTAACTGCGCAAGGCCATCCTCTGCCGTGGCGCAGGCCAGAAGCATCTGTGCGTCCTGCGCACAGATTCCTTCCGCCGCCGCATATGCCGTAAGGATCTCCGCCCTGCAATCGCCGTTGGAGGAATGCGTCTGAAACATCCCCCCCGCAAGTTTTACAAGTTTTCCTATATGCCCGACCAAAAGAATTTCTTCAAAACCTTCTTTTGCAAGCATGTCCAGTGTTTCCCCCACAAAATTGCTGCACTGCACCATAGACCTGAAATCCGTTCCGAACGTATTATGCAGAAAATTTTCGCCGTAATTCCCGGGAACAACCGCAATACGCTTTTTTCCTTCCGCCCGACGCTGCCTTATTTCCGTACGGATCGTTTCTATGATCGCCGACTCCGACATGGGTTCCACGATCCCCGACGTTCCCAACACAGATATTCCGCCGACGATCCCCAGTCTCGGATTAAATGTTTTGGAAGCAAGCTCTTTCCCTTTCGGTATAGAGATTTCAACAGAAAAAGCAGGGATCTCACCGCACTCCTCGCAAGCCTGCTCAACACATTCGCAGATCATGCGCCGCGGCACATCGTTAATCGCGGCCGCCCCGATCGGCTGATTCAGACCGGGTTTTGTCACTCTCCCTATTCCCTCGCCGCCGTCTACCGTCACACCTTTTTCACCGCGCCGAACCTGCGCAAAAATAAGGATACCGTTCGTTACGTCCGGATCATCGCCGCTGTCTTTGCGCACCGCACACCGCGCATAATCTTCCCCGCGTTCACACTCTTCCGCACGCAGACGGACGGTTATACCCTTCGGAGTATTGACACTTATTTCTTCGGGAACGGTTCCGGTCAGCAAAAGAAATACCGCCGCTTTTGCGGCACCGGCCGCACAAGTTCCCGTCGTGTACCCCCTTCGCAAACGCCTGTTTCCCACTTCTACATACGATTCCGGATTCATAAAACCTCCTTTGCACGAGTTTTGCTCCCTTCTTCCGTCAGGCAAAACCCTTGCGGCTTCTTTACGGAAAACTTCACTTTCTGCACTGCACGTATCTTAAAAAATCGTCCCGTTTGTAAAAACGTACCGAACAATTCTCTTTGTTTAACGCAGATTCTCATAAGCTTTTACAGCTGCTCTGTTTGCGTAAATATGGGAACAGACTCCTCTTTTGCCCGTGCAAGCAATCTGCGGTTCGGCTCGTTCCATACCCCTTCCGGCGTTTTGCGGACAAGCACCCTGCCGCAGGATAACATTTCTTTTACCGCTTCCGCATAAGTCGCTTCCGAAACAGGCTCGAATGCCCGTTCCGACACCGTATGATGCGCAAGCGCGTCGGCAACGTGTTTATCCGCATCGTTTTCCCATAAGATCCCGGCAGAAAAAGCGATCCCGCGCTTTTGCAAGGCGCGGTACATTCCGATATCCCCCGGATTGTGAACGACAAAAACTTTTGGCTCACCGCACGGCCGCGCAAGTTCCGCACTCCCGAAATCCGTATCGTAACAATGACTGTTCAGATCGTACAGTTCCTCGATGATCTCCCTGCTGAATATCTCCTCCGGCGTTCCGCTGCGGAAAATCGTATCCCCTTTGATACACAAAACATAATCGGAAATTTTCGCGGCAAGATCGATTTCATGCAGCGATAAAACAATCGTTACACCGTCCTCTGCCATTTCACGCAATGTATTGAGCAACTCCAATTTATAGCGTATATCCAAAAAAGAGGTCGGTTCGTCGAGAACAATGACCTGCGGCTGCTGGCAAATTGCTCGCGCAAGCAGGATGCGCTGTTTTTGCCCGTCTGAACACGCATTGAACGGCTGCGACGCTATTTCCTGCGCATGAACACGGCACAGCGACTCTTCCACGATACGATCGTCTTCGGGCGTCATTTTTCCGAAACTGTTCGTATAGGGATACCTGCCCGTTTCCACTACATCACGGCAAGTCATCAGTTCCGGATGGATACGCTCCGTCAACACGACCGCAAGTTTGCGCGCCGATTCGCGGCAGGATATTTTATGAAAATCTTTTTCGTCCAGATATACCGTTCCCGCGATCAACGAAAGATGCTTTGTAATGCTTTTCAGGATCGTGGATTTCCCCGATCCGTTCGGCCCGATCAACGATAAAATCTGTCCCTTTTTCAGATCCAATTCAATGTCGTGTATCAAAGTCTTTCCGTCGTAACCGACGGAAAGCTTGTCCAGTCTCAAAAACGTGCTCACATTCTGTTCCCCCTTCTCGACAGCAGTATGTAGATAACCACGGGAGCCCCGAAAATGGCGGTAACCGTTCCTACCGCCAATTCGGACGGTGCCAAAACCACGCGCGAGATCAAATCGCAAAATAAACAGAAAACCGATCCGAACAAGAACGATCCCGGTATGAGTACGATCGGCTTCGACGTCTTCATCAGCATTCGCATGATGTGCGGCACGGCGATCCCCACAAAAGAAATCGGCCCTGCAAACGCCACCACCGTGGCGGAAAGTATGCTCGACAATACGATGATCGCTATCCTGGTAAAGCGTATATTTGTCCCCATCGAAAGAGCATATCCCTCGCCCAACTGGTACGCGCCGATCGGTTTCGACAGAAAGAAGGTCGCCAGAAATGCCGGAAACACGATCACCGACATGACGATAACTTTTTCCCAGCCTGTTACAGCAAAACTGCCTAAATTCCATGTAAACAGATCCAGTATTTCTTCTTCGTCCGCAAAGACCATGAGAAGATCCGTCAATGCTCCGCATATGTAACCGATCATGATTCCGATGACCAGCAAAAGCGTAATACTGCGCATCTTCCTCGAACAAAGAAGAACAAACCCCATCGAAATCATGGAACCGACAAACGCTGCCAACACCGATCCCCAGATAGAGATCGTCGTTACATTCGCAAGCACAATCGTCGTCAGCGCAACCGTAAATTCCGCACCCGAGGAGATCCCCAGTACAAACGGACTGGCAATCGGATTTCTGAAAAATGTCTGGATCAAAAATCCGGAAAGTCCAAGTGCGCCGCCTAAAATGATGGCGACGCACACGCGCGGTAAGCGCATTCGCAGAATGATATATGCCACGGATGAACCGTCGTTCCCGAAAAATATGGCTCGGAAAATGTCACGCATCGTGACAGGAACACTTCCGTATCGCACCCCGAGTAAAAACAATACGAACAGAAGTATACCCATTCCGATAAATACCGCAGCATAACGTATTCTGTTTTTGGTTCTGAAATCTTTCATTTCCCGCCTCAATCAAATTGAGAAAGATCCAACCGATGCATAAAAGTCAGCTGATCGGGTACGTCCGCTTCGTACATAATACGGTACATATCTTCCATCATGTCCGCAAGACAGTCCATCGACTGATACAGCTTGCGCTCCGTTACCCAGATCTGATTGTTCTTATATACGTCAAACGTCTTGAATTCTTCCCATTCAATCAGTGAATCGATCCTGCCCTGTATTGCAGAATCCTTCGAGCCGCCAAGACTGATATTATAAAGCATAATATCCACATCTTCTTTAAGCGTACTGTAATATACTTCTCCCGATACGCTCGTGCTGTTTTCCCCTTTCTCCCCGTCCGGACAAACGTTCACCCCGCCGGCTGCATTCAGCATTCCGACGATATAATCGTCCGGATTCCGGAAATATCCTACACTCTTGCTCGTTACATAAGTGATCGCAACCGATTTTTTCTCGTCGATCTGCGCTTCTTCCAGTTTATTAAGAATGGAACGGTATTTTTCTACCTGACCGTCAAACAATTCCGCCGCTTTTTCTTCCTGCCCAAAAAGCAGCCCCATGACTTTTAACCACTCCGTTCTGCCCATTACATGGTTCTCGCTGGTCGATTCATCCAGGAAATACGGAATTCCGTTGTCCTCAAACTCCTTTTTCCTTTCTTCGTATTTTGAATTGATGGGAAGCATTGCCGAACATATGGCAAGTTCGGGACGGTTCATAACAACCACTTCGCTCTGCCACGGATCCGAAGCGCTCGGAGCAAGTTTACCCACTTGTATGATTTCACCGTTTTCGATCGCTTCGTTGACGGAATCAATATACCATGTCGTTGTTTCAGCCAATTTTACGCCCGACAAACCGCCTACCGCCGCTACCAGCGACATGGCGGGTCCCGACGCAACCAGCGTATTTGTCAAAGGTATTTCCAGCTTCGTCCAGCCTTCCACTTCTCCCGTAAACGTGCTGTCGTTCTCCACCAAAAGAAATTTCCCCGAAATTTCCATATCTCCGTTGTAAAGCGTCAATGCGTTCACACCTTGCTCATATCGCTCTATTTTAAAGTGCTCTGCATATAAATTCTCATCAGTACTCACCAGCTTCAACGGGATCTCGCCTTGCTCTGCTTTTTCAGAACATCCCAACAAACTGAAAATGCACCCTGCCAACATCACCAGCGCAATTAAAAATGCCGCTTGCTTCTTCATCATCTGAATCCTCCGGAATTTCTTTTGAAAACCGAAATCTCCACCGACATTCTCCATGAATACGCAAAAGAAAAAAACCGCAACAGGCTGTCCTCGGGGAAGACAGACTTGTAGCGGGAAATTTTTTTACTCACCGCGTTCTCCAATTGCCCAAGAACCGTGGAATCTCCCGGAACGAGGCAGGTCTCCTGGCTGATGCGTCAAACCGTTTGGCGCGCCTTCTCAGAGTTTCTCTCCAATGACATAATGCGCCTCGCGTCCGCAAACACAGTAATGGCTGTTGCGCGGGATTCCGACCCGCTTCCCTTTTCAGAACGTGATAACGTTCCACCTCGTACCGTATTCAATTTTCTTACCACTATATTACAGGATTTTTTATCGGAAAGTCAAATAAATCAACTCTCTTATTTTGTCATAAAACTTTCTTTTGTTGCTTTTTTCTCTGTTTCATCCGTTTGATCCAAAAGAACGCTTTTTTCTCTTAAACCGCTTTCACTGTTCTTGCGTTTCCGCGTCAATGATCATGCAAGAATTGAGGACACTTTTTTCGCAACTCTTTTTACCGCAGATCATATGAACTTCTTTTTTTCTCAGAGTGTTGCACTTGATAGTATAATTCACCCGCCAATTTAAAAGGCATAAGCTTTTCAGCTTATGCCTTTTCCGCGTTTTTGCTCTTATTCCAATTCGAACGCACCCGTATACAGCTGATAATAAACGCCCTTCTGTGCGATCAGCTGATCGTGCGAACCGCGCTCGATGATCCTGCCGTGATCCAAAACCATGATCGCATCCGAATTCTGAATGGTCGACAGCCTGTGCGCGATCACGAACACCGTCCGTCCCTGCATCAGAGCATCCATGCCCTTCTGCACCAGGGCTTCCGTTCTGGTATCGATGGAAGACGTCGCTTCGTCCAAAATCATAACAGGCGGATCCGCTACCGCCGCACGGGCAATGGATATCAACTGTCTCTGCCCCTGCGAAAGGTTGGATGCCTCATGACGCAGCACCGTGTTATACCCTTCCGGCAAACGCGTTATGAAATCATGCGCATTTGCAAGTTTCGCCGCCTCAATGCACTCCTCATCGGTTGCATCCAGTTTGCCGTAACGTATATTTTCCATGATCGTACCCGTAAACAGGTTCGTATCCTGCAGAACAATACCCATCGAACGGCGAAGATCGCCTTTTTTAATCTTGTTGATATTGATCCCGTCATAACGGATCTTGCCGTCCGCTATATCGTAAAACCGATTCAGCAGATTTGTGATCGTCGTCTTGCCCGCACCCGTCGCGCCTACAAAAGCGATCTTCTGACCCGGTTTCGCGTAAATACTTACGTTATGCAGAACGATTTTATCGGGAACATATCCGAAATCCACATCGAAAAGCTGAATATCGCCTTTCAGTTCCGTATATGTGACACTGCCGTCCGCTTTGTGCGGATGACGCCATGCCCATTTTCCCGTACGCTCCGCGCTTTCCGTAATGTTTCCGTCTTCATCGATTTTTGCGTTGACAAGCGTAACATACCCTTCATCCGTTTCCGGCTTTTCGTCCAGAAGTTCAAAGATACGTCCAGCGCCCGCAAGCCCCATGACTACCGAGTTGATCTGCATCGAAACCTGACCGATGTTCAGAGAGAACTGGCGGGACATATTCAGAAACGACGCAATCGTTGCACCCGTTAAAGCAGTCCAGCCCGTAATCGATAAATTCTCTATCCCGAACAAAACCAAAAGCCCTGCCACGATCGCAACAAGCACAAACGCAAAATGTCCGATATTCATGACTGCCGGCATCAAAATATTACCGTAGGCATTCGCTTTATCCGACGCGTCGCAAAGCTGATCGTTGATCTTGTCAAAATCTTCCTTTGCCCGATCTTCATGGCAGAAAACTTTGATAACTTTCTGACCGCCCATCATTTCTTCGATATAGCCTTCCGTTTTACCGATCGCTTCCTGCTGACGGATAAAGTAACGGGCACTCCTGCCCCCTACATACTTCGCCACAAGCAGCATCAGCGCGACTCCGAAAAAGACGACAAACATCAGCCACAGACTCATCAAAAGCATGATTACAAACAATACCAGAGCCGCCACGATCGAATAGTACACCTGCGGAATACTCATCGATATGAGCTGACGCAGCGCGTCCGTATCGTTCGTATACGTACTCATGATATCGCCGTGCGTGTGCGTATCGAAATAGCGGATCGGCAAGGACTCCATCTTTCCGAACATATCATTACGCACGTGCATCAAAAAGCCTTGCGTCACGACCGCCATTGTCTGGTTATAGAAGAACGACGCGCACAGTGCGATCACGTACATCAATCCCATGCCGCCAATGATATAGAACAGCGGAGTACTGATATCTGCCCACTGCGCACCCGCACGGATCGGATCGATGATTTCCTGTATAACAAGATTCAGAAAGATCGACGAACTGATACCTGCTGCCGCCGTGATCATAATGCAGATAAACACTGCGATCAGGCGTATTTTGTAATAATGGAACAAATAGGAAAGAAGCCTTCCGAGCAATTTGAACGTATGAATTTTCGGCTTGCCCTGCAACGCCATATTCGGTTTACTCATGCGAGACACCTCCTTCGGCCGCTGCGCCTATTTTGTTCTGCGAATAATATACTTCCTGGTAAATTTCGTTGGTTTTCAGCAATTCTTCATGCGTACCGACCGCATTGATCTTACCGCCGTCCATCACGACGATCTGATCCGCATCCTGCACAGACGAAACACGCTGCGCAATGATGATCTTCGTAACATTCGGGATCTGTTCCCGGAATGACTTGCGGATCATCGCATCCGTCTTTGTATCGACCGCACTCGTCGAATCGTCCAGAATCAGAACTTTCGGATCTTTCAAAAGTGCGCGCGCGATGCAAAGACGCTGTTTCTGTCCGCCCGAAACGTTCGTGCCGCCCTGCTCGATGTATGTATCGTATTTATCCGGGAATGTCTGGATAAAATCATCTGCACACGCAAGTTTGCATACGCGCAGCATTTCATCGTCCGTCGCATCCTCTTTTCCCCAGCGCAGATTGTCTTTGATCGTTCCCGAAAACAATACGTTCTTCTGCAATACCATCGCAACTTTGTTGCGCAACGTTTCCAGATCGTAATCCTTGACGTTCACGCCGCCGACATATACCGCGCCTTCCGTCGTATCGTAAAGCCGCGGGATCAGGTTCACCAGCGTCGATTTCGACGCACCTGTTCCGCCCAGAATACCGATCGTCTGTCCCGACTTGATATGCAGGTTCACATCCGCCAACGCAAATTTCTCCGCATCTTTCGAATATTTGAAACTTACGTTTTCAAAAAGAATATCTCCGTCTTTTACTTCTTTCACCGCATTTTCAGGGGAAACAATGTTGCTCTTCTCTTTCAGCACTTCCACAATACGTTCCGCAGACGTGCGCGCAATGATGATCATGACAAGCACCATCGAAAGCTGCATCACCGCCGACAAGATCTGCGACGCGTACATGATCAGTACCGTCAGCTTTTCTTCGCCCACAGGATCGGCAGGATTGTTTACCGTCAGAAGGGACGCCAGAAGGAAAATCAACAGGAACGAGAACCAGATACAGAACTGCATCACAGGCGCATTCACAGCCATGATACGCTCTGCCAACGTGAAGTCCTTGCGCACATCTTCCGATGCCTTTTCAAACTTTTTCTTTTCAAAATCTTCCCGTACAAACGATTTTACTACGCGGATACCTTTGATATCTTCCCGTACGGAACGATTCATGTTATCGTATTTGTTGAATACACGAACAAATATCGGATGCGTTTTGAAAATTATTACAACAAGTACAGCCGCAAGCAACGGAACCAATGCAAGAAATACCCACGATATCGTCACGTTTACCGTAAACGCCATCGCCAATGAGAAAATCAGCATCAGCGGACAGCGGATCGCCACTCGTATGATCATCATGTACGCCATCTGTATGTTCGTCACATCCGTCGTCTGACGCGTCACCAGGCTCGACGTCGAAAATTTATCGATGTTCGAAAATGAATAATCCTGGATCGCATAGTACATGTCCTTGCGCAGATTTTTCGCAAATCCCGCACTCGCCCTCGCCGCAAATCTGCCCGATAACATACCCGTCACCAGCGACAGCACCGCCATCGCAATCAATATCCCGCCATAGATGAGAATCGTCGACATCTGTACCCCTTCCGTCGACGTCGTACCGCTCGGATTGATCTTCGCAATAAATTGCATGATCACCAACGGCATCAGACACTCCAGTATGACTTCGATCGATACGAAGATCGGTGAAAGTATGGACGGTTTCTTGTACTCCCGTATACTTTTCGCCAAAGTCTTAACCATCTCTAAACTCCTTTAAAATTTTTACCTGTCCATTCTCTTACGCGCGCCCCTGCCCGCATAAGCCCCATAACAATCCGCTCACTCGCACTTTTCAAGATTCGCACACATCCGGTCTATGTACCCGAAAAATCTTTCCAGCTCTTCCTGCGTAAATCCTTCCGTCATCTGTGCTTCCGCTCGCTCGATCTGCGCGCCTATCTGCTTTCTTATCTCCTGCGCATACTCCGTCAGCACGATCTTCTTCAGCCGCGCATCATATTCCACCGGTACCCTGCATATCAGTCCGCCCCGCTCCATCGCCTTTAAAAGCTCCGTCGCCGTTGACCTGCGTATCTTGAACTCCGCCTCTACATCCCTCTGAAATATATCCCGATCCGTATTCCGAAACAAAAAATGGAGTACCCATGTCTGAATACCCGTCAACGTTTCGTTTTCTCGTATCGCCGGTATGTTCGAAAGTACCTGATTCAGCCTTCGGTTCAACGATTTTACCATGTACCCGATGTGCCGCTTTTCCATCGCGCCCTCACAAATTGTTAGGTTATCTAACATTATATCCATTTCATTAAAATTGTCAACGATTTGAACCGCCCTTCCTGTTATGTTTTTGTGAAAAATTTACACTGACGCACCCCCTTATCCATTCATTTTTTTTATAACTTATTCGGAAAATAATTGCACCGCCAAATTGACTTTTCCCGCACAATGACATACAATATTTTTGAATTTATAAAGGATCTTCACACTATGAAACACTCCCAAAGATATTCCGCCGAAAATTCCATCTTCATTTTTTTGTCTTTCGCCGTGGCGGGCGGATTTCTCGAAGCTTTTACATATCTTCTCCACGGCGGCGTTTTCTGCAACGCGCAGACCGGTAACCTTGTCTTATTCACCCTCAACCTATGCACCGGTGAATTCTCCAATGCTTCCCGTTACTTGTTTTCTATTCTCGCCTATCTCTTCGGCATCCTCGTTTCCGCCATTCTCCCCACCATATTTAAACGCAAACATCCCTATATTGCAGTCGCAGGCTTCGAAATCATTGCACTCGCGGCGATCTCTTTCATACCAAAAAACGCTTCCGATTGGTTCACTTACGTTTCCGTCGCTTTCCTGTGCGCCCTTCAATACAACACTTTCACCGATTGCCGCGGCGCAAAACTGGCCACCACTTTCTGCACAAACAATATGCGCCAGGCCGTTCTCAATCTGCATGGCGGAATCCTTGAAAAAAACAAATCCAAACTCCGCAAGAGCGGGATCTATACCATCGTCATCATTGCCTTTATCGTAGGCGCGGCTCTCGGCGGATTCACCGCTCAATACCTCGGCAATTATTCGGCTCTCGTCTGCGCTATTGCCCTGCTCCCCGCTTTCTTCCGTATTCTCTGCGATGAATTCAAATCTTCACCCCGAAAATCTCTTTTAAACAATGAAACGGCTTCTTCCGACCCCACAGGAAATATTGTCAGCGAAGCCGATCCCGTTCAGAACACGGCCGGTCAGAATGAAATAAACAGCACCGAAAATAAAAACTGAAATGTACGTATAAAGCCGCGGCTTGCATTCAGTAGCGAGCCGCGGCTTTACCTTTATTCAAAAAAACCGCAATGCGCACTTAGTGCGCATTGCGGTTTTTCCATTTTTAATACTATATTTTTCAGTGTCTGTCAACGCGTTGATTTGCCTTTCACCAAGAAAGAACGGTGCGTGGAACGGAATGTCGGAAGTTCTTCCGCTTTCCCTGAAAGAAGATGCAACATCAACTGCGCCCCAGCCTCCGCAAACGCTTCGCATCCGACATCGATCGTTGTCAGCAAACGCGGCATGCGCATCATAAACTGTATATTGTCACACCCCACAATACCGTAATCCTTTCCGAGTTCTTTGCCGCGCCCTTCCAGCGCTTCTATAATGATAAACGCGATAATGTCATTGAAACAGAAAATTCCGTCAATGCCGTCCTGCACAAGCGAATCTACAATCGTCTCAAATTCTTGCTCACGTATATAATAAATGTGCGACGGCTCTATACTCGCTCCGCCTTCCGCCAATCCCTCTTCAAACCCTTTCTGCCTGTCCAGACACACTTTGACATTATGCCAGCTTCCGACATACGCGAATTTTTTATAACCGCATTCCAATAAATGCTGCGCCGCCAGATACCCGCCGTAAACCTCGTCCGCATCGATGCCGTGCATTCCGTAAGGCTTTCCGTCCCTTCCGAAAATTTCAAACGGGATCCCCGTATCTTTAATAAAATTCACCATATCCGCCGCTGGCTCCAGAAACGAAAGAATTCCGTCAGGCTTCCGCGCCACTACACTCCGGATCATATCATAATCTACATACGCAGATTTTCCGTTGTTGCTGAATATGATCGAATTATATCCCTTTTCTTCAAACCGCTTGGAAATAATATCCGTCGTATATGAATAAAACGGGTTGGTCAGATCGTCGAATAAAATTGCGATTGTATGCGTCGACCCGCTGCGAAGCCCCGATGCATTCATATCGACAATGTATCCCAGTTCCTTGCAGGCAGTCGTTACCTTCTCTTCCACTTCTTTTGTATAGTACGGCTTTTTGTTCAGAACACGCGATACCGTATTGACCGATAATCCCGTGCGCGCCGCAATATCCTTTAAGGTAACTTTCTTCTTGTTTTCTTCCATAACCAACCCCTGTCTGTAAACGTTATTTCATAAAATAGAATACCACATTTTACCTATTCTGTCAATACTTCGCCCGAATTTGACCCGCCCCTGCCTGCCTTTTTATCCCCTTTCCTTGTAAATGACACAATCAAAATTAAAAAATTTTTGAAAATGCATGAAAATTGTTTTACTTTTTCTGAAAATCATGTATAATAGATTATGCTGTTTTAAACGAGGTGTAGCGCAGTTTGGTAGCGCGCTTGGTTAGGGACCAAGAGGTCGTGGGTTCAAGTCCCGT
>QAKO01000009.1 GCA_003343765.1 Bacillota bacterium
GCTCCCGTGATGTATTTTCGCAGAAGCATACAGAAATTGGGCGCCACGTCGGGCGCGGTACGCGGGATATCCGAAAGAATGGCGCGCGCAAAGGATGCGTTCGTGTTGAGTACGAGCTTTTTTGTTTTTCCGCCCGCATACAGCAAGATGTCGATTTCGTCGCGCGAGGGCTGGATGATTTTGTTGACTTTTCCGCCGCGCAGCTGTTCGTCGAGTTCTCGCGCGATGTGGCGCAGCGTAAAGGCGTCCTGTGGCATGATCTGCTCCTTTTCGCAGACGGCGTTTGATCGGGAAATACTGCTGTTTTTGCCGTTTGCTCTGTTTATTATAGCGTATTCGCCAAAAAAAGTAAATCATTTGCATAAAAACGCTTTGCAAAACGTTTGCTTTGTGCTAAAATACTATAACGAGTAAAAAGGCAAATTATAGCAGGAGAAGTTTTTATGAAATACAAAACCGAATCTTCCGAGAAGAGCACAGTGAAAATCACAATGACGTTTGACAAAAACGAGTGGGATGCCGCAAATCAGAAAGCGTATGAACAGACGCGCGGCAAATATTTTGTCAACGGATTCCGCAAGGGCAAAGCTCCCAGGCACGTTATCGAGCTGAATTACGGAAAGGGAGTTTTCTATGAAGATGCGCTGAACAATCTCTTCTCCGATCATTATTATGATATCGTAGAAAAGGAAAAGGACAACTTTACCGTAGTCGGTCAGCCGCAGCTGTCTGTAGACGACATCAGCGAAAACGGCGCGGTGCTTGTTGCGGTGGCGCCCGTAAAACCCGACGTGAAATTGGGCGATTACAAGGGTATAAACATTAAAAAAGTTGAGTATAATGTAAAGGACGAAGATGTGGAGTCCGAACTCAAACGCCTGCAGGAGCGCAACAGCCGTCTTGTGGCGGTGGAAGACCGCGCGGCGGAAAAGGGCGATACGGCTACCATCGATTTTTCCGGCAGTGTAGACGGCGAAAAGTTTGAAGGCGGCACAAGCGAGAATTATCCGCTCGTACTCGGCAGCAATTCTTTTATTCCGGGATTTGAAGATCAGGTCATCGGCATGAAAGTGGGCGAGGCGAAGGATATTAACGTGAAGTTCCCCGAAAACTACCAGGCGGAAAACCTGAAAGGGAAAGACGCCGTGTTTGCGGTCAAGCTGAATAAGCTGGAAAAGAAAGAGTTGCCTGAGATCAACGACGAGTTTATCAAAGACGCGGCGGGTGCGGAAAGCGTGGACGCTTATAAGAAAGAGACGCGCGAACGCCTTGAAAAGCAGGCAAAAGAAAAGGGCGATTCCGAAACGGAAAACAACATCGTGAAAGCCATCACCGATAACGCGGAAGTGGAGATCCCTGATGCGATGATCGAGAATCAGATGGACATGATGATGCGCAACATGGAATACCGTTTGGGTATGCAGTACGGCGGAATGAAACTTGCGGATTATCTCAAGTATATGGGAACGGATCTTAAGACTTTCCGTGAAGGCTATCGTGCGCAGGCGACGGATACCGTCAAGAGCCAGCTGGTCATCGATAAGATCATCCGTGAAGAGAATATCAAAGCGGAAGATGCGGAGATCGACGCAAAGCTCGAAGAGTTTGCAAAAGCGGCGAACAAGTCTTTGGAAGAATATAAGAAAGACGTGGACGCTTCTCAGCGCGAATACATCGGCAACGACATCGTCATCAACAAGCTGTTTGCTTTCCTGAAAGAGAACAACAACATGACGGCGGATGCGGAAGAAAAGAAACCCGCGGCAAAGAAGACGACGAAGAAAGCAGACGGCGAAGAAAAACCTGCAGCAAAGAAGACGGCGAAGAAAGCTGACTGCGAAGAAAAACCCGCGGCAAAGAAGACGACGAAGAAAGCTGACGGCGAAGAAAAGCCTGCGGCAAAGAAAACGGCGAAGAAAGCTGACGGCGAAGAAAAGCCTGCGGCGAAGAAGACGACGAAAAAAGCGGCAAAAAAGGAAGATAAAGCGGAGTAATCGCACGGGATATTATGCCCGTCGAGAGCGATTGGAGAAGACATGGACGAAATCAAAATGAATCTGATTCCGATGGTAGTGGAGCAATCCAGCCGGGGCGAGCGTTCGTACGATATATATTCGCGCCTGCTGGAAGACCGTATCATCTTTCTTTCGGGTGAGATCAACGACGGTATGGCGAATACCATTGTGGCGCAGTTGATTTACCTGGAAGCGAAGGATATGAACAAGGATATCAGCCTGTATATCAACAGTCCGGGCGGAAGCGTAACGGCGGGCATGGCGATCTACGATACGATGCAGTATATTCATTGTGACGTATCGACGATCTGTATCGGAATGGCGGCGAGCATGGGAGCGTTTTTGCTTTCCAGCGGCACGAAAGGTAAGCGATTTGCGCTTCCGAACAGTGAGATCATGATTCATCAGCCGCTTGGCGGAGCGCAGGGACAGGCGAGCGATATCAAGATCCAGGCAGAGCATATCCTGAAGATTAAAGACAAGATGAACCGTATTTTGGCTGAAAACACGGGCAGGAGCATCCAGGAGATCGAGCGTGATACGGACCGCGACAATTATCTGTCTGCGGAAGAGGCGAAAAATTACGGGCTTGTCGACAACGTATTCTATAAAAGATAAAGACGGTGCGAAGGAATTTGTGCCGGTTTGAGAGCAGCGCCGCCGTTCGTTTCAATTTACGAAACTGCGGCGTGCTTTGTTATTGACATACAATCATCCCGCAGCCCGCAAAGGGGTGCGAAAGGAGGACAACAACCATGAAAGAAGAACAATGCTGTTCATTTTGCGGCAAACCGAAGAGCCGCACGAAGGTACTGATCAGCGGGCCGGACGGTTTGTCCATCTGCGACGAATGTGTGGAGATCTGTAACGAGGAGATCCGTGCGGCGCAGGAGAAACCGACGGATACGGTAGAACTGAAAAAGCCTTCGGAAATCAAAGCGGAACTGGATAAATATATTGTGGGGCAGGACAAGGCGAAGAAAGTTTTGTCGGTAGCCGTATACAATCATTATAAGCGCATCAACAGCGAGCTGACCAGAAAGAACGACGATGTCGAGATCGAAAAGAGCAATATACTGCTGCTTGGCCCTACGGGATGCGGCAAAACTCTTTTGGCGCGTACGCTGGCGAGGATCCTGAACGTACCGTTTGCCACGAGTGACGCAACGACCCTGACGGAAGCGGGGTATGTGGGCGAAGACGTGGAAAACATTCTGCTCAAACTCATCCAGAATGCGGATTATGATATTGAAAAGGCGCAGCGCGGCATTATATATATCGACGAGATTGACAAGATCGCCCGCAAGAGCGAGAATGTATCCATCACGCGCGACGTATCGGGCGAAGGGGTACAGCAGGCATTATTGAAAATCATTGAGAGTACGATTGCGAACGTACCTCCGCAGGGCGGGAGGAAGCATCCTCAGCAGGAGTGTATGCGTATCGACACGACGAATATTCTGTTTATCTGCGGCGGCGCGTTTGTGGGATTGGATAAGATCGTTCAGGCGCGAAAGGACGACACGTCCCTCGGTTTTGGCGGCAAAGTCAAGAGTACGGACGAAATGGATTACCAGCTTTTTGACGATGTGAAACCGCAGGATCTGACGAAATTCGGGTTGATCCCTGAGTTTGTCGGACGTGTGCCGATCGTGGTCAACCTGCAGCCGCTGGACGAAACGGCGCTGGTGAAGATTCTGACCGAACCGAAGAATGCGCTTATCAAACAGTACCAGAAACTCATCGGATTGGACGGTGTAAAACTTTCCTTCGAGCCGTCGGCCGTGAGCGAGATCGCAAGCACGGCGATCAAATTAAAGACGGGTGCGCGCGGACTGCGTACGATCATCGAAAACATTATGACGGACGTCATGTATCAGATCCCGTCGGACAATGATATCAGCGAAGTGAAAATCACGCGCGACTGCGTTTTAGGCAATTCCAAGCCCGAACTCATCAAAAAGAGCGCGTAAAAAAGAAAGAAGCTCCCTGCCTGTATGATGAACAGGCAGGGAGCTTCTGCTTTTTCGCGTATTTTGGTAAAGGGAAAAAATCTCCTTTTATTTGTCGCGTTACGGGACGAATGTTTTCCGAACCGTATCCGGAGGCTATCCGAACGGATAGCCTCCGAAAAAGCGCACATTTTTGTTTGGAAAGGCGGACGGCGCACCGTATAGGTTTTAATTGCCGGGGAAACGGGGAGAACGTTAAAAAGAAGTAAATTATGAACGGGTAAGAAACTTTTTATACGGAGTTATAAACAAAATTAATAGCGTGATTCGTGTTTTGCGGGCGAAAATGCTTGAAAATTCGGGCGCGGTCGGTTATACTATATGATAATAATTCAATTTCTTAAGACATAAAGAGAAAGGACGGTCAGGTTATGTATAAAATCGTTAAAAAGAGAGAGCTGAATCCCACCGTTACGCTCATGGAAGTGGAAGCGCCGTTTGTAGCCAAAAAGGCGGAACCGGGGCAGTTCATCATTTTGCGCGTGGACGAAGCGGGCGAACGCATTCCGCTGACGGTAGCAGATTTTGACAGGGAAAAGGGTACGGTCACGATTATTTTCCAGATCGTGGGCGGAACCACGGAACGGCTGAATCATTTGCAGGAAGGGGATTGCATTCACGACTTTGTGGGACCGCTGGGTGAGCCTTCGCACGTGGAAGGGTTGAAAAAGGTAGCGGTTGTAGGCGGCGGAGTCGGCTGTGCGATCGCATATCCTGTGGCGAAAAAACTGCACGCTCTGGGAGCTTGTGTGCACAGCGTTGTCGGTTTCCGCAACAAAGATCTTGTCATTCTGGAACAGGAATTCCGTTCCGTTTCGGATTTGTATAAACTCATGTCGGATGACGGGAGCTGCGGTGAAAAGGGATTGGTCACAGACGCCCTGAAAGCATTGATTGAAGCGGGAAATCAGTACGACGAAGTGATCGCCATCGGTCCGGTGGTGATGATGAAGTTTGTTTCCCTGCTTACGAAACAATATAATATCAAGACGATGGTGAGCATGAACCCTATCATGATCGACGGAACGGGAATGTGTGGATGCTGCCGTCTGACGGTTGCGGGCAAAACCAAATTTGCGTGCGTGGACGGCCCTGATTTTGACGGGCATGAAGTGGATTACGATGAGATCATGAAGCGCGCGTCCACATATAAGGACTTTGAGAAGAGGGAGCGGTAACATGCCGAACATGAGTCTGAAAAAGCACGAGATGCCTTCGCAGGAACCTCAGGTGCGCAACAAGAATTTTCAGGAAGTGGCGCTCGGTTATACGGCGGAAACGGCGGTGGAAGAGGCGCAGCGTTGCCTGAATTGTAAACATAAGCCGTGTATCGGCGGATGCCCTGTCAAGATTCATATTCCCGATTTTATTGCTAAAGTGGCGGCGGGAGAATTTGAAGCGGCGTATCAGATCATCCAGCAGACGAGTTCTTTGCCTGCGGTATGCGGCAGGGTATGTCCGCAGGAAACGCAGTGCGAGCAGAAATGTGTCCGCGGGATCAAGGGCGAACCGGTAGCGATCGGGCGGCTGGAACGTTTTGTGGCGGACTGGCACAATGCGAACAGCTGCGATCTTCCCGTTAAAGAGGAACCGAACGGGCATAAAGTTGCGGTGGTCGGGAGCGGCCCTGCGGGTCTTACCTGTGCGGGCGATCTGGCAAAGCGCGGGTATGAAGTGACTGTATTCGAAGCGCTGCACCTTGCGGGCGGCGTGCTTGTGTACGGGATCCCCGAATTCCGTCTGCCGAAG
>QAKO01000025.1:0-7979 GCA_003343765.1 Bacillota bacterium
AAAGTCAATGATTGCGAGAGCGGTTCGCTCATCCGCGGCCTGCAGGAACGCGGATGGGAAGTCTCCGACGAGCTGGACTTTGCCGACCTGTACATTTTAAATACTTGTGCCGTGACGGGCGAAGCGGAAAAAAAGAGCCGCCAGGCGATCGCGCGGGTGCGCGCGGTCAATCCCGATGCCCGCATCATTGTGTGCGGCTGTGCGGCTGAAAAAACCCCCGAAATTTTTGCAAAAAAACAAAACGTGCAACTGGTAACAGGTGCGCGGCAAAAGAGTAAAATTCTTTCGCTGCTGGACGGCGAAGGCATCGCTTTGGACGAAAACGATAAAATCTATGACGAAATGCCTGCGCCCGTGTCTTTGAAAACGCGCGCATTCGTAAAAATCCAGGACGGGTGCAACAATTTCTGTTCCTACTGCATCATACCGTACCTGCGCGGCAGGAGCCGTTCGCGGACGGTGGAGAGTGCCGCGGAAGAAATTTTGTCAGCATCGGCGGAAGAAGTGGTTATAACGGGCATCGATATTTCCTCTTTCAAAGACGGAAACCGCGGCCTTGCCGATCTTCTGCTTGCCGTAAAGAATGCAAACAGCCGTATTCGGCTGGGTTCTCTGGAAGTGGGGGTGATCACGCCGCAGCTTTTGGAAGCGGCAAAGCAGGTGCGCGATTTTGCGCCGCATTTTCATTTGTCTTTGCAGAGCGGCTCGGATGCGGTCTTAAAAAAGATGAACCGCCATTACACGGGCGAAGAATATTGCCGCAGGGTAGAGCTGATCAGAGCGTATTTCCCCGACGCGGCGATCACGACGGATATCATCAGCGGTTTTCCGACGGAAACGGAAGAAGATTTTTCAAAGACGCTCGCGCTTGCGCGCCGCGTCGGGTTTTCGCAGATCCATTGCTTTTCGTACAGCCGCCGTACGGGTACGGTTGCGGCAAAATTTTCTGAACTTCCCGCAGAGATCCGAAAACGCCGCTTGCACGAATTGCTGGCACTTTCGCACGAATTGCGGCAGACGTATGAGCAAAAATTTGTCGGAAAGGTACTCGAAATTGTGCCAGAAGAGGTTAAGGACGGTTATACGGTGGGATATTCCGAAAATTATATCCGGCTGTATGTGAAGGGGAATGTCGGTAAAAAAACGCGCGTGCTTGCCCGCGAAAGTTTTGCGGACGGGTTGCTCGCCGAAATCATACAATAATTTTTGCGGCGTTTTTGCAAACTGCCGTAATAAATAAAAAGGAGTTAAATCATGGAATATTGTATTTTTTGCAAGATCATAGCAGGGGAGATCCCTTCGAACAAAGTGTACGAAGACGACGATATGCTCGCTTTCAAGGATATCAATCCGCAGGCGAAAGTGCATGTGCTTGTCGTGCCGAAGTCGCATTTTGCCACGCTTGCCGAAATGAATGCGGAGCAGGCGGAACTCGTAAAAAAATGTTTTATTAAAATTCCCGAAATTGCAAAATCTCTCGGCCTTTCAAACGGTTATCGGCTGATTATCAACCAGGGCGAAGACGCGGGGCAGACAGTGCATCATCTGCACATTCATATTCTCGGCGGTCAGTCCATGGGCGAAAAAATGTTGTAATATACAATTTGTAGGGAGGTATGAAAGTGAAAAAAGTTGTAATCGGTTTTATGGCTTTGTTGTCTGTGTTGGCTTTGACGTTGGGTTTTGTTGCCTGCGGCGGAGACAAAACGGAAGAAGGAAGCGGAAAGGGTACGCGCTATTCCATACAGGCTTCGTCGGCTTCCGACGTCTATACGGTGGAGAACCTGCCCGAAGGCGCCTATGAGGGCGACACGGTGACGTTCAAAGTAACGCTTGCGCATCCTGCCGACAGTATTCTCGACAGCGTGCAGGTCATCGGGACTGCTATGGGCGGCAAGGAAATTGTTCCTGCGGCGGATGGCACCTGTTCGTTCACGATGCCCGCGGAACCCGTGCGCGTAACGGTCGATGCGAGCTATTATCCCGACAATCAGACGGATAATTTCCTTTCCTGGAACGAGGGGAATGCTACCTCTTTGGAAAAATGGCAGGCGGCGTTCGAGGGAGACGAGTACTATTCTTTCAGCGACGACGTCCTGCTCGCTTCATCGGTTACGAGCCAGCCTTCGCATTCGTCTGCGAACATGGCGCTGACGTCGCATACAGAAAAGGCATTTTCGCTCAACCAGAGCGTGATTCCCGACGAGGCCCTTTCGGCGGTGGACATAGACTACAGCGACGGAAACCAGGCGAACGCGTTCACGGTGCGGATCGACAGATCGAAAGTGAGCGCGGGCACCGCAAAAATCGTGCTTATTGTGGAAAACGGCCATAAATTCGGCGATAAAGCGGTTCTTGCCTGCACGGTTACCGTGACCGAACCGGAACCTCTCACGAAGCTCGATACGTGGACGGTGACGGTCGTCTTCGACCTGTCCGCGATTTTGCGGGACGAGAACACGGAAGATCTCTATTTCACCTTTGAAGATCTGGATTGGGATAAGACGATGTATGCACAGCATTACCAGACCATTCTGGACGGCGAATACACCGTGTCGGCGGACGGTAAAGTGACGGTCGAACTGAAATATGCGGTCGGGCACAAGTACAGTGTGACCCTTGACTACAGGATGTCCAATCCGCCTGCAGCTCCTTCCATGACGGTAGGAGCGTCGCAGAGCGCTTCGTATACCGCAGGGGAGCTTACGTTCAGCGCGGAAGGCGGTTCGATCGAATTTATCCTCGGCTGAGCCTTTGAAAAAGAAATTCGCATAAACGCGGTGCGGAAGGAGCAACATTGCTCCTTCCGCACTTTTTTTCGTTGCGGCACAAATGCCCGCGCGGCTTATTTTTTGGAGGCGGCTCGTTTTGCAAAAGGGCGGGGAATCTTGCCCGCCGCGCGGCTTTTGTTTTGACGGTGCCTGCGGGCATACGGTTTATAGGGGCGGGAGGTGTGCGGGGGCTGGCTTTCGGGCGAGGAAAAATTTTCCGCTATTCTCCATGAAAAAAACTTGACATTCTTTTTGCTTTCCTATAAAATATAAACGTTGAGTAAATGCGTAAGGCGAAGGAGGGTTGAAAGGGATGTCTACGATCAGAGTCGGAGAAAACGAGTCGATTGACAGCGCTCTGCGCCGTTTCAAGAGAAAGTGCTCGCGTGACGGCATCATCGGTGATCTGCGCCGTAAAGAGCATTATGAAAAGCCTTCCGTCCGTAAAAAGAAGAAGTCGGAAGCTGCTCGCAAAAGAAGCATTAAAAACTAATCACAAAAGCCTGTTATTTTCGGATAACAGGTTTTTTGTTTTGTGCGAAACTTGTCGAAAAGGGGAGAAAAATATGTCGAATCAGCAAAAAAGTTTCCGCAGTATTGCGCGCGAGGCGAAAGCGCGTTTAAAAAGCGGTTTTTGGGAAAACGCCAAGGATAATTTCACGGACGAAATCGAGCGCGCCCGTGAAAACGGTATGAGCGAAAGCCGTGCCTGCCGCTATTTTGCAGGCAAAGTGACCTGTTCCATCCGCGGCGGAGACGACGACCTGTTTTATGAAAAGGTGCGCCGTATGCTTTTGACGGATGGCGAAGTTTCCGACGCTCTTGCCCGCCTGACCGATCGCGAGGAGTATGATTCGCTCACCTATGAAGACAAGCAGCGGTATATGCTGAATCTTTCCGAAAGGTATCTCAAAGCGCTGGAGCGCTTCCGCAGGGAATGCGAATTCGAAGGCAAGCCGCGGCGCTGACGCACGAAAATTTTAAAGCGAAAAAAATGATCCGCACATGGGCGCCGCAGATTGCCTGACGGCGCGTTTTGTGATATAATAAAAAAGAATCATGCCCGCATGTTTCGGGCGTTTGTTTGTGAGAAGAAGGGAAGGAGAGCAAAGCTGGCACAATGGATGAAATTTTACAGAAACTGAACGAAGAACAGATCAAACCGGTCATGGATACGGAGGGCGCAGTGCTGGTGCTGGCGGGCGCGGGCAGCGGCAAGACGCGCGTATTGACATCACGGATCGCCTATCTCGTGGAGAACAAGGGGGCGCATCCGTCGTCTATATTGGCGATCACGTTCACGAACAAGGCGGCGAACGAGATGAAGGAGCGTCTTTCGGCGATGATCGACGGGGCGCAGAGCATGTGGATCTGTACGATACACAGCATGTGCGTGCGGATTCTGCGGTTGTTTGCGGATCGGCTCGGGTACAACAAAAATTTCTCCATTTACAGTGAAACGGAGCGCACGGCGGTGATCAAGCGCGCGTTTGCGGAGAGCGGGCTGGAAGACGAAAAACTTCTCAAAAACATTAAATTTCACATAGCGAACGCCAAGATGTTGGGGCAGGAGCCGGAAGAATATGCGCGCGACAATGCAGATCTGAAAGGGATCCGCGAGATCACGGCGGTGTATGCGGCCTATTGCGATCATCTGAAAAAGAACAACGCTTTGGATTTTGACGATCTTTTAACGCAGACGCTTCGGCTTTTGGAAACGGACAGGGACGCGCTGGAATATCTTTCGGGAAAATTCCGCTACATTCATGTGGACGAGTTTCAGGATACGAACCGCGTGCAGTACGAGATCATCCGTCTGTTGGCGACCGTACACGGAAATCTTTTTGCGGTCGGCGACGATGACCAGAGTATTTACGGCTGGCGCGGCGCAAAGATCGAGAATATTTTGGACTTTGAAAAGGATTTCAAAGGCGCAAAAGTGTACAAACTGGAACGCAATTACCGTTCCACAAAAAATATTTTAAAACTTGCCAATACGGTCATCAAGAACAACGGTCGGCGCAAGGACAAAGTGCTTTGGACGAGCAATCAGGAAGGGGTGCCTGCGCAGTATTACCAGGCGGAAACGGAAAACGATGAAGCATTGTACGTAGCGCGAACGATCTCTCAGCTCATGAATACCTGCAACTATAAATTTTCGGATTTTGCCGTACTGATGCGCATCAACGCCCTTTCGCGCGCATACGAGCAGGAGTTCGCCAAGTATAACGTGCCGTTCAAGGTTTTCGGCGGCTTCAAATTCTTCGAACGTAAAGAAATCAAGGACTTGCTGGCGTATCTGCGTGTGATCAACAATCCGTTTGACAGCGAAGCGGTCACCAGGATCGTGAACGTCCCGAAACGCGGGATCGGCGCAAAGACGGTGGAAACGCTCGAACAATATGCAAACGAAACGGAACTTTCCGTGTATGATGCGGTTCTGGACGTCGATTCTCTGCCTTTAAATGCGGGCAGCAAACAGAAAGTGCGTGCATTCGGAGCGCTCCTGAAAGAACTTGTCATCAAGGGTGCGACCATGAGCGCGGACGAACTCATCCGCGATGTTATCAACGATTCGGGTATTCTGTCGATGTATGCGGATGATTCGGACGAGAGCATCAATAAAAAGGCGAACATCGACGAATTTGTTAACTCGGTGGATGAATTCTGCAAGATGAACAAGGATGCGACGCTGTCCGATTATCTCAACCAGGTGACGTTGAGTTCGGACACGGACGATATGGACGCAACCGATTATGTGACGGTAGCGACCATTCATTCGGTGAAGGGACTGGAATTCAAGACGGTGTTTGCGGTGGGGATGGAGGAGAACATTTTCCCCGTTTCCCGTGCGGCTTACGACGACAATGAACTGGAAGAGGAGCGCCGCCTGATGTACGTGGCGATCACGCGGGCGGAAGAGAGATTGTACTTTACGCGTTCGCGCAGCCGGTATCTGTACGGAGAGCGGAGCATGACGCTTCCTTCGCGGTTCATGCAGGAACTTTCTTCGGTGATGGAGGTGGAATCGCCCCGTTCATCTTATTCGGATTATACGAGAAGGACGTCGAACGGGTACGGATCTTCCTATTCCGGTTACGGGGCGCGGCGCAGTTTTTCCAGACAAAACAACGCGGATGAAGATGAATTCGGATATCACAGCGACCTTCCGTCCGAACCTTCCCAGACTTCCTATACATCCTTTTCCGCATCGGCGGGATATCGTCGTACACAGCAAAATGCGGTACCGTCCCCTGCAAAATCGGGACAAAAAGATTATGCGGCGTTCAGGACGGGGGTGCGGATACGGCACCCGAAATTCGGGGAAGGCGTCATTATTTCCACAAAGGGAGAGGGAGCGGCAAAGATTGCCAATGTCAGTTTTCCGGGACTTGGGATCAAGTCGCTTTCGGTACAGATCGCTCCGATCACGATCGTTTAAAGAATGCCTGTGGGGGCATAACGAAAATTGCGCGGGAAAAGGCGCGCAAAGGAGAAGATTATGGACAGAATGCGCGAACTGGTGGACATTTTGAACCGATACGCGTACGAGTATTACGTGCTGGACGCGCCGACGGTTACGGACGCGCAGTACGATAGGCTCTACGACGAACTCAGAGAGCTGGAGCGGGAGAGCGGAACGGTATTGTTTGATTCTCCGACGCGCAGGGTCGGCGGAGAACCTGTCAAAGCGTTTGCGCGGCACGAACATATCGCAAGGCTGTACAGCCTGGATAAGGCGGTCACGGAAGACGAACTGGACGCATTTTTTGCGCGCGTTTCCAAAATTTGCGGCGAAACCGAATATACGGTAGAGTATAAATTTGACGGACTGACTATGTGTCTGACCTATGAAGACGGCAAGTTTGTCCGTGCCGCGACGCGCGGCAACGGGGTCGTCGGGGAAGACGTCACGGCGCAGGTTCTCACGATAAAAAGTTATCCGCTTTCCATACCTTACAAGGGTACTTTGGAGGCAAAAGGCGAGGCGGTGATTCGCCTTTCCGTTTTGGAAAATTACAATAAAACGGCGGCGGAACCGCTCAAGAATGCGCGCAACGCGGCGGCGGGCGCGATACGAAATCTTGACCCCGCGGTCACGGCGGCGCGTAAGCCTGAAATACTCTTTTACGATGTGAATTATATGTCGGAAGGGGGTATATCGTCGCAGGAAGAAGCGGTCAGGTTTTTGGAAGAACAGGGATTCAAGACCTTTCATCGCACGAGGCTTTGCAAAACGCCGCAGGAAGTGAAAGATGCGATCGCGGAGATCGATATGACGCGCAAGAAGATCGACGTGCTGACGGACGGTGCGGTCGTGAAGGTCAACGACTATGCAGTGCGCGAAAAATTAGGGTTTACGGATAAATTTCCGCGCTGGGCGATCGCATTCAAGTTTGAAGCGGAAGAAGCGGTCACGACGGTGCGGGAAGTGACTTGGCAGGTCGGCAGAACGGGCAAACTTACGCCGCTTGCAAAAGTGGATCCTGTCGAACTTGCGGGGGCGACGGTGCGCAAGGCGACGCTGAATAACCTCGGGGATATCCGAAGAAAAGATGTCAAGATCGGCAGTAAAGTGCTGATACGGCGGAGCAACGAAGTCATTCCCGAAATTCTGGGCGCCTATGAGCATACGGGCAAGAGCGTGGATATTGCGCCGCCCGAAACCTGTCCTTATTGCGGTGCACCCGTAAGGGAAGAGGGGGCAAATCTATTCTGTACGAACAAAAATTGCCGTCCGAGGATCGCGGCGCAGCTTGCAAATTTTGCAAGCAAGGGTGCGATGGATATCGAAGGTTTTTCGGAAATGACGGCGTATCTCTTGTACGACGAACTGGGGGTCAGACATTATTCCGATCTGTATGATCTGGACAAGGACAGACTGTCGAAACTGGAAGGGTTCGGGGATAAAAAGATAAAAAATCTTTTAAGTGCGATTGCTGCGAGCAAGAATGTGCCTCTGGACAGATTTTTGTTTGCGCTCGGCATTGACGGGATCGGAAAGGTGGCGTCCAAAGACCTTGCTGAGAGGTTCAAGAGTGTGGAGGCGCTTTCTGAGACCACGGCGGAAGAGCTGGTGGAAATGGAAGATATCGGAGAAAAGACGGCGGCGAACATCGTGAACTGGTTTGCGGACGAAGAAAACCGTGCAGAGCTTGCAAGGCTTTCGGAAGCAGGGGTGAAACCGTTCATGAAGCAGGTCGCGGC
>QAKO01000025.1:10671-16842 GCA_003343765.1 Bacillota bacterium
TGACGGACGGTGCGGTCGTGAAGGTCAACGACTATGCAGTGCGCGAAAAATTAGGGTTTACGGATAAATTTCCGCGCTGGGCGATCGCATTCAAGTTTGAAGCGGAAGAAGCGGTCACGACGGTGCGGGAAGTGACTTGGCAGGTCGGCAGAACGGGCAAACTTACGCCGCTTGCAAAAGTGGATCCTGTCGAACTTGCGGGGGCGACGGTGCGCAAGGCGACGCTGAATAACCTCGGGGATATCCGAAGAAAAGATGTCAAGATCGGCAGTAAAGTGCTGATACGGCGGAGCAACGAAGTCATTCCCGAAATTCTGGGCGCCTATGAGCATACGGGCAAGAGCGTGGATATTGCGCCGCCCGAAACCTGTCCTTATTGCGGTGCACCCGTAAGGGAAGAGGGGGCAAATCTATTCTGTACGAACAAAAATTGCCGTCCGAGGATCGCGGCGCAGCTTGCAAATTTTGCAAGCAAGGGTGCGATGGATATCGAAGGTTTTTCGGAAATGACGGCGTATCTCTTGTACGACGAACTGGGGGTCAGACATTATTCCGATCTGTATGATCTGGACAAGGACAGACTGTCGAAACTGGAAGGGTTCGGGGATAAAAAGATAAAAAATCTTTTAAGTGCGATTGCTGCGAGCAAGAATGTGCCTCTGGACAGATTTTTGTTTGCGCTCGGCATTGACGGGATCGGAAAGGTGGCGTCCAAAGACCTTGCTGAGAGGTTCAAGAGTGTGGAGGCGCTTTCTGAGACCACGGCGGAAGAGCTGGTGGAAATGGAAGATATCGGAGAAAAGACGGCGGCGAACATCGTGAACTGGTTTGCGGACGAAGAAAACCGTGCAGAGCTTGCAAGGCTTTCGGAAGCAGGGGTGAAACCGTTCATGAAGCAGGTCGCGGCAGGCGGCGTGTTTGCGGGGCAGAACGTCGTTCTGACGGGGACGTTATCCCGTTTCAAGCGCAGTGAAGCGCAGAAGCTGATCGAGGAGCAGGGCGGGATCAACCAAAGTGCCGTCACGTCCAAAACGACACTCGTCATTGCGGGCGAAAGTGCGGGCAGCAAGCTGGACAAAGCCAAAGACTTAGGCATCCGCATCATCGGCGAAGAAGAATTTTTAAAAATTCTCGGAAAAGAATAAAATAAAAAGGAACGCAAAGAAACGGTAAAACCGCTTGTCAATTCTTTGCGTTTCTGTTATAATAGGGAAGATAAAAATCGGGGTATTCTGTGGTTTTGGGTCGAGGCAGACTTGTCTGCACGGCGGCTGAAACATCTGAACGCTCCGCAGCATTGAAAAAATCGCGGACGGACTTGAGGTCCGGCGAGGAGGCTGTTATGTTCAGCATGACCGGGTACGGGAAAGGGGAATACAAGCAGGGCGGCATTGAACTGACCGTGGAGATCAAGACGGTGAACAACCGTTATCTGGATGTATCCGTGAAATGTCCGAAGATATTCAATGCATATGAAGAGGCTGTGCGGGCGTTGGTGCGTGAGAAGCTGACGCGCGGCCATGCCGATCTCTTTATCAATTACGTGGATAAACGCGACAAGACAAAGGAGCTTTACGTCGATGCGGCGGCCGCAAAGAGTTATTACGATGCGGCGGTGCGTATCAAGGCGATGTTCCCCGATCTTGCGGACGATTTCACCGTGACGGCGCTTTTGAAAAGTCCGGACGTAGTGCGGCAGGAGGATGTGTCGGGTGCGGATGAAGAGCTGCTTTCCGCATTGCGGTCGGCTCTGACGGCGGCGCTTGACAATCTGAACGAAATGCGCCAAAAGGAAGGCGAAAAACTCGCCGCGGATATGCTTTCACGCATGAACGAGATCGAACGTCTGGTTAGCTTGGTGAAAGAGCGTGCGCCGCAGGTGGCGGAGAATTACCGCACGAAGCTGACGGAGCGGATCACGGAAGTGCTTTCGGGCGTCAATTTTGATGAAACGCGGCTTTTGACGGAAGTTGCTGTTTTCGTGGATAAATCCAACATTGACGAAGAATTGACGCGCCTTGCTTCGCACATATCGCAATTCCGTTCCATCTGCAAGGAAGAGCGCGTGGGCAGAAAACTGGATTTTCTGGTGCAGGAATTCAATCGTGAATCGAATACGATCTGTTCCAAGAGCAACGATCTTGCGGTGACGAATGCGGGACTTGCACTGAAAAATGAGATCGAAAAGATCCGCGAACAGGTACAAAACGTCGAGTAAAAAATATAAAGACGCGAATTACATAAAAAACTTTGTTTTCAGAGGTAGAAGATATGATCAACGAACCGGTAGTGGACAGATTGGTAGAAAAACTCGGCACGCCCGAACATCCTGCATCGCGCTATGCTTTGTGTGTAGTGGTGGCAAAACGTGCGCGCCAGATCATTGACCAGGAGCAGAGTCAGGGCATTCGTGAACTGCCCGGCGGAGTAAAAGAGATCGCGCTCGCCTGCCAGGAAATCGTTTCGGGCAAGCTGGCTATGACCAAAGACTGATCGAAAGCGTGCCGCAGATGGTACGGCTTACAGGATTTGCTCCGAGTTTTCGGGGCATTCTGTTTTTTTGGGAGAAAGTGCGCGGTAACGTATTTCGGCAAGGCTTATGCATCGGTTTTTAACAGAAAAGGAAGCAGTCTTGCGGGGATGGAACTTGCGAATATACGGAAAAAGACAGGCCTTTAACGTATAAAATCGGAGAATGGCTGTTGGCAAAGAAGGACGGAAGGTACGGCGGATGATTGCGGAAGTGATCGTGGATATAGCCCACAGCGAAGTGGACAAAATATTTGAATACCGCGCGATCGAGGGCGTGGAAGAAGGCAGCCGCGTCCGTGTTCCGTTCGGGAGGATGACGGTCGACGGCTATGTCATGCGCCTGAAAGAGAGGAGCGATTACGGCGACGACCGTGTGAAAAGTATTTCGTCGGTGATCGACAAGGCGATGACCGCCGAGTGTCTTGCATTGGCAAAGAGCATCAGTGCGCGGTATCATTGTCCGATGGCGCTCACGCTTCGGCTGTTTTTGCCGGCCGAGATGCGCCGCGGCGCGGTGCGCGAGCTTTATAAGACGATTGCCGTCTATGCGAAAGAGCCGGACACGATCCGAAAAAATGCGAAAGCGCAGGAAGCGATCCTTTCTTTTATGCGCGAAAAGGTACGCTTCGGCTATACGGAACTTTGTGAAAAGTTCGGAGCGGCGGCGGTGCGTGCGCTGGCGGAGAAGGGCGTGTTGGAGCTTGAAAAGGAGCGCGTCAACCGAACGCCCTTGCAGGGTGCGGAAGGAGCTTTCACGCCGCGCACGCTGACGACAGCGCAGCAGAAGGCGGTGGAAAAGATCGGGAGTTCTTCCAAGACGGTGCAGCTGTTGCACGGAGTAACGGGCAGCGGCAAGACGGAAATTTATCTGACGCTGATCGCGCAGGCGCTCAAAGAGGGCAAGACGGCGATTTTTCTTGTCCCGGAAATTTCTTTGACGCCGCAGATGTTCACGCAGCTTCGGGCGCGGTTCGGCGGAGCGGCGGCGATCATGCACAGCGGACTTTCGGCGGGCGAGAAGTTTGACGAATGGCACCGTCTGCGCACAGGAGAAGCGAAGATCGCGATCGGGGCGCGGAGCGCGGTGTTTGCGCCCGTGGAGAATATCGGCGTCATCATCATCGACGAGGAACACGACGGGAGCTATTCCAGTGAAACGAATCCGCGCTACAATACCTGGGAAATTGCAAAAATGCGCGCGGAATACAACGGATGCAAGCTGATTCTCGGCAGCGCGACCCCGTCTGTGGAAACGTATCTGAAAGCGACGGAAGGGGAATACGGGCTTATTGAACTTCCCGAACGTATCAACAAGAATCCGTTGCCCGAGATGATCGTGGCGGATATGCGCAGGGAAGTGCGGCGCGGCAACAATTCGCCCTTTTCGGCGGCGCTGCGCGAGGAGCTGGAAAACTGTCTGGAAGCGGGCAACCAGGCGATCTTGTTTTTGAACCGCCGCGGCTTTGCGCAGAGCGTGGTCTGCCGCGAGTGCGGCACGGTCATAAAGTGCGAGCGGTGTGACGTATCGCTCACCTATCACAGCGAGGAAAATTGTTTGAAATGCCATATGTGCGGCGCGACATATAAGATGCTTTCCGCCTGTCCCAACTGCGGCGGGGTGCATCTGAGTTACACGGGCACGGGCACGCAGAAAGTGGTGGGCGAGCTGAAAAAGATCCTTCCCTCTGCGCGTATTCTGCGCATGGATGTGGATACGACGAGCGGAAAGGAAGGCCATTACAAGATCTTAAAAAAGTTTGCCGATCATGAGGCGGACATTTTGGTCGGCACGCAGATGATCGCCAAGGGACACGATTTCCCGTCGGTCACGTTGGTGGGGATCCTGGACGCGGACATGAGTCTGCATTTTTCCGATTATCGGAGCGGGGAGCGTACGTTCCAGCTGGTGACGCAGGTGGCAGGGCGTAGCGGGCGTTCGAAAGAAAAGGGAAAAGTGGTTTTGCAGACATACGACCCCGAAAATTATATCCTGCGCTTTGCGATGAATTACGATTACAAAGCATTTTTCAATCATGAGATTTCTCTGCGCAAATCGACGAGTTTTCCGCCGTTTGCGAAGATCGTGCGTGTGATGGTGACGGGTGAAGACGAAAAAAAGACGCTGGAAGTACTCAAACCCGTATATTTTTCGCTTAAAGAACTGTTTGATGCGCATACCGGTGATTTTTTGTTTTTCAACAAGATGAAAGCGCCGGTCAAGAAAATACAGGATAAATTCCGTTATCAGGTACTGATGCGGATCACGAACGAGAGGCTTCTGCCGCAGATCTATGAGCGTTCGCTGCGCGAAAAGACGAGGGACGTGCTGGTGTATGTGGAAGAAAACCCTGCGAATTTAAGTTAAAGTAAGAAGAAACCGTAAGGACTGGAGGAGAAGTTATGGCGATACGGAACGTCGTACAGGTAGGCGACGATATATTAAGGAAAAAATGTTTCGAAGTAACGTCTTTTGACGAGAAACTCGGCGAGCTTTTGGACGATCTGCGCGACACGGTTCGCAAAGAAGACGGCGCGGGTCTGGCGGCTCCGCAGGTCGGGATCCTGCGCAGGGTCGTCGTCGTGGACGTGAAGGAAGGATTTTACGAATTTGTCAATCCCGTGATCGTGGACAGCAAGGGCGAGCAGACGGGATACGAGGGATGTCTTTCGGTACGCGGAAAGCGCGGCATCGTTACGCGTCCTATGGTCGTGAAAGTGGAATATTCCGACCGCAAAGGAAAGCGCAAAAAACTGACGGCGCGCGGCTTTTTCGCGCGCGCGGTATGTCATGAACTGGATCATCTGGACGGCGTGCTTTATACGGATCGCGCTGAACGGGTGGAACGTGCAGAAGACTAAAAGACGGGGGAGTACGCTATGAAGATCATCTATGCGGGCGCTCCCGCTTTTTCGGTAGTGCCGCTTTTGGCATTGCTGGATGCGGGGTTTTGCGTTGCGGCGGTCGTAACGCAGCCGGATAAGCCGACGGGCAGAAAGGCGATCCTTACGCCCACGCCGCTCAAATCGTTTGCACTTTCGCGCAATATTCCCGTTCTGGACTTTGCAAAGATCCGCGAACACATTGCGGAGCTGAAAGAGATCGGCGCGGACGCAATGGTTACCTGCGCTTACGGACAGATCCTCACACAGCAGGTGCTGGATTGTTTTCCGTCGGGCGTTTACAATATCCACACGTCGCTTCTTCCGCGCTGGCGGGGCGCTTCGCCCGTACAGCATGCCATTTTGTCGGGAGATAAAGAAACGGGCGTTACGGTCATGCGCACGGATATCGGATTGGACACGGGGGATATTTTGATTCGGGAAAAGACGGAGATTAGCCCTTCCGATACGTCGGCGACGCTTTCGGAAAGGCTTTCGCAGATAGGTGCAAAGCTGATTGTCGAGGCATTGTGTGCCGTGGAAACGGGAAAGGCAGTTTTTTGCAAACAGCCGCAGGAAGGCGTAACGCTCTGCAAAAAGATCCGCAAAGAGGAATGCCTTGTCGATTTTTCGAAATCGGCGCAAGAGCTGAGCTGTCTGATCCGCGCCATGTCGCCGGAGCCGCTCGCGTTTTCGCGCCTTCACGGTAAGCTTGTGAATTTTTATTTTGCGGAAGCGACGGAAGGGGATGCGGAAGGC
>QAKO01000022.1 GCA_003343765.1 Bacillota bacterium
GTATATAAAAGCTGTTGCAGGTATCAGGCAAAATAGCGCGTGAGTGCATAGACGATTTCTTTGTCGGCTATGTCTGCGACGGGAGCAAAAGGGTTGGACTGTTCGGCGGAAATGTCGGGAGCGCTTTCGGAAGCGGTGCTTTGACCGAAAATACCGGAAAGTGCGCCGAGATTTTTGGCGGTATCCGGGGAAAGGATTCCTGCCAGTTTCCCGAGATCGGGCAATTTTCCGTCGGCGAGCGCTTTGAGTTCTCCGGCGTTGCGGGTGATCGTCCGAATGGCGTCATAAGCCGCCAGAATGTCTTTTCCTTTGACGTTTCCGATCTGCATTTGTTTGAATTTTTCGCTTTCGGCGAGTTTGCGAAGATCACCTGTTTCCAGAAAGTCCGCAAGCGGTTTGAGCTGTGCGAACGTATTTCTGTTTTTGGAATCTGCGGCCGCCAAAAGCAACAGGGTCAGCATGATGATTTCCATGGCATACTCCTTGCCAGGGGCAAAAGAAATCCCCGGCGCATATGATATGATTGTGTAATCTTTATCGGAGGTGCTTATGCAGGATTTTAACGATTTTGTGAAAAATTCCAAGGGAAAAACGGAAGGTATTCCTTCCGATGTACAGCAAACGGCAAATACGATCGCCCGTGCGTTCGAAGGAAAAGGCGAAGCGGATATTCTGCGTGCGATCTATCAGGAAGCAGAACGCGGCAGAAAGGCTGGTACGTTGACCGATGCGGAACTGGATAATTTTTACCGCGCCGTCGCGCCCATGCTGGACGGAGCCAAACGAAAAAAACTTGACCAGATCGTCAAAAAACTCAAAAAAATGTAGTACATAGCACTTTTGCAATATTCGGGAAACTTTGTGATCGGTTTTTTCTCAGGCGCGCATCTGCTTCAGCGGATGCGCGCCTGCTTTTTTCGATTCGCGCCGTATTCTTATGTTCTTTATAAAACAACGTCCGAAAATTGCAGAAACGGTGCCGTTATGTAAAAAAGTGTCGGCAAAAAAGACGGACTGAGGGAAAGGGTATGCGGAACGGGGTATCAGAAGGGGAAAGACGGGAAAAAATTGATGGTAAGTGGCTTAAAAATGCTCAGGTATCGGCGGCAATTTCCCGTACGGCATCCAGAAAGATTTCAACTTCTGCAGCCGTGTTGAATTCGCTCAGGCTTGCGCGGACAAGACCGTCCCGTGTGCCGAGTGCTTCGTGCATACGCGGCGCACAGTGCAGGCCGCCGCGCACGGCGATGTCATAATCGTCGGAGAGCCGTTGCGCAAAAAATTCCGATTGCAGGGTATCGCAGGAAAACGCGACGATACCGAACGGATTGGCGGCGGAATAAACGCGGATATTCTGAATATTTTTGAGGCCGCGGATCAAATCGGCCGTCAGTTCTTTCAGGTATGTCCCGAGTTTTGGAAGTCTTGTCGTCAGGTACAGGATTCCTTCCGCCAGAGAAGCGGCGGCAGGGCAGGAAATGGTTCCAGCTTCCAATCGGTCGGGATAAAAATCGGGCATATTCGGGTTAAAGCTTTCGCTTCCCGTGCCTCCGAAAAGAAGGGGTTCGGGCGAATACCGTTCGGAAAGAATCAACGCGCCGCTTCCCTGAATTCCGTGCAGTCCTTTGTGTCCCGCAAGGCACAGCGCGTCGATCCCCGAAGCCTGCATATCGATGGGAATGTGTCCGCCCGCCTGTGCGCCGTCGCAGATCATGATAATATTTTCGGGAAGAAGTGAGCGCACCGCGACGGGATCGATTCCCGTTCCCGTGACGTTGGAAGCCAGCGTGAATACGGCAGCGATCGTATTTTCACGGACGGCGGCGGCTATATCTTCTGGATGGATTTTACCGTGCCTGAGCGGTGCGAGCGTGATTTCGGCGATCCCTTCCCGTTCCAGATAAAAGAGCGGTCTTAAGACAGAATTGTGTTCGGCGACGGTAGAAACAATGTGCGGTTTTTCGGAGGACGTTGTGGGATTTTTATGACGAAACAGCCCAAAAATCGCATAGTTGAGCGCCTCGCTGCAGTTTTTTGTCAGAATGACGCGTTCGCAGTCGGGAGCCTTGAAATAATTCTGCAGAAGTTTTCTTGCTCTCAGTACGTCCTGTGCGGCGGCAAGGGACAGTGTGTGACCGCTTCTGCCTGGATTGGCGCAATAACCTTGCAAGGTGGCTGTTACGGCGCGGATCACGCTGTCCGGCTTTTTCCCGCCCGTTGCCGCGTTGTCAAAATAAATCATGCAATCTCCTTTTTCTCCGTTTCGGACGGAGCAATCATTTTTTGGCGTGCAGGGAATGGTTTTGAAAAACAATTTGCGCGCCTGCGTTCATATACTGTAATATATGCCGCAAAATTGAAAAATTGCAAAGCGGCGCAACGAAGGAGAAAAAATGAGCAGTATTCTTGCGGTTTTCCGTTCGAGAGCACAGACTCTCGATTATGTCATGCGTTTGAAGTCGAACGGGATCAATGCCGCGGCGGTTTCCACGCCCCGCGAAGCAAACGTGGGGTGCGGGCTTTCCGCAAAGATCGGCACTTACGATCTTGCGCGGGCGCGCAATGTTCTGGCGTATTGCAACCGATCGGCGTTTGTCGGATTTTTCCGCGTGGAAAATAATTGCGGCAGGACGTACGTTTACCCGGTCTGATCCCGAAAATTTTACCATGTATGCAAAATTTCTTGTATTGCGTACTGATTTGTGTTAAAATAACGGCATGGACGAACAAAAAAGAAAACAGGCTCTGCTGACTTTATCGCAGATTTATGCCGATGCGCGTCCGGCGCTTCATTTTAACACAGCATATGAATTGCTCGTGGCGGTCATATTGTCGGCGCAGTGCACGGACGAGCGCGTGAATAAGGTCACGGCAGAGCTTTTCAAAGAGCATAGTACTCCCGAAACCATGCTGAAATTGTCGCAGGAAGAATTGGAAAAATACATATTCTCCTGCGGTTTATACAAGAGCAAGGCGGCACATATTCTGTCCGCCTCGCGCGATATCGTGGACAAGTTTTCCGGCCAGGTGCCTTCGGGGTTTTCAGATCTGAAATCGCTTGCGGGCGTAGGGCAGAAGACGGCGAACGTCGTTTCGTCCGTATGGTTTGAAAAAGATGCGATCGCTGTGGATACGCACGTATTCCGCGTGAGCAACCGTCTCGGATTGGCGAAGGCATCCACGCCGGCAAAAACGGAAGAACAGCTGAAAGTATCCATTCCGCAGGAGGATTGGTCGAAGGCACATCATTGGCTGATCTGGCACGGAAGAAGGATCTGCCATTCTCAGAAACCCGATTGCGGGAATTGTCCTTTGGCAGGGTGTTGTGATTATTATGCGGACAGGCAGGAAAAGCAAAAAGGAGAGCAGTGATAATGGCATCGTTGTTTACGGATAAAGTTAAGATCACGATCAAATCGGGCGACGGCGGCGACGGAATGAATTCGTTCAAGAGCTTCAAAGGCTTTGCGAACGGCGGCCCGGACGGCGGCGACGGCGGAAAGGGCGGCGACGTATATATTATAGGGGACAAGGACAAAGGCGATCTGATCGATTTTCGGTTCGGTGCAAAATTCACGGCGGGCGACGGCGAACGCGGCGGAACGAACAATCGGTTCGGAAAAGGCGGGGATGACGTGGTGATCGCGGTCCCGCTCGGCACGCTGGTGCGGGATGCGGAGACGGGAAAAGTGCTTTGCGATGTCTATACGGACGGGGAAAAGAAACTTCTTGCCCGCGGCGGCAACGGCGGCAAGGGGAATGTGCGCTTTACGACGGCGCGCCGTCACGCACCGCATTTTGCGCAAAAAGGACAAAAAACGCAGGTTCATACGCTGATTCTGGAACTCAAAATGATTGCCGATGTGGGGATCATCGGATTCCCGAACGTGGGGAAGAGTACGCTGCTCTCCAAGATCTCGGCGGCAAAACCGAAAATCGCGAACTATCATTTTACCACGCTTTCACCCAATCTCGGGGTGGTGCGGTATTATGACAAATCGTTTGTGGCGGCGGATATCCCCGGTCTGATCGAGGGCGCGGCGGAAGGCGCGGGACTCGGGCATGATTTCCTGCGGCATATCGAACGTACGCGCATGCTGGTACACGTAGTGGATATTTCGGGCATGGAAGGTCGCGATCCGTACGAAGATTTCAAGAAGATCAATGCGGAGCTGAAACAGTACAGTCCCAAACTTGCGGCTTTGCCGCAACTGGTTGCGCTCAATAAATGCGACGTGTTCGGAGCCGCGGAAAATGTCAAGGCATTCAAAAAGAAATGCCGCAAGTACAAAGTATTTCCTATTACGGCGGTCACGGGAGAAGGTACGAAAGAGCTGATCGAAGCGATTTTCGCCGTGCTGGAAACGTTGCCGCCTGCCGAACCGATTCCTGCCGATGAATTCGAATACGATACTCCGGACGTCAACGAGTTTTTTATCGACAAAGACGAAGAAGAAAATGTCTGGTTTGTTACGGGCGGATTGGTGGATATGCTGGAACGAAACGTGGTTCTTTCCGATCCCGATTCAATGGCATACTTCCAGAAAGTATTGAAGGATAAAGGCGTAATCCGCGAACTGAAAAAACGCGGCGTTGCGGAGAACGATACAGTCGTTGTAGGCAATGTGGAATTTTTGTTTAAAGAATAAGAAAGTGCCGCAAAAATGCAGGTACGTACCCGCATTTTTGCGGCGAAAAATAATGAAAGGAAGTTAATATGCTTACAAGCAAACAGAGAAGTAATTTAAAGAGTATCGCTGCGAATCTGGATCCCGTGGCGCAGTGCGGAAAGAACGGGATCGGGGAGAATATGGTAAAATCGCTTTCGGACGCGTTGGAAGCGCGCGAGCTGATCAAAGTGAATGTCCTCACGAATGCGGAAGACGATGCAAAATCGCTGGGGGCGGAACTGGCAACGGCGCTGCGGGCGGAATGTGTGGCGGTGATCGGACGGAAAGTGATCTTGTACCGCCGTTCTTCGCGCAAAGATTTTAAGCATATCGAATTCTGAAAATGTTCCGCTACGAAACGCATTGTCATACAATGTATACGAGCGCGTGTTCTCGTCTGGACGCAAAGACGATGGTGCGTTTGTATAAAAGCAACGGGTATGACGGGATCGTTGTAACCGACCATTTTCTGAACGGCAACACTACAGTAAATCGTAGCTTGCCTTGGGAAAAACAGATCGAAGAATTTTTCCGCGGCTATGAGCAAGTAGAACAGGAAGGCCGAAAAGAAGGTCTGAAAGTCTTTTTCGGACTGGAATATTCTTATCTTGGAACGGATTTTTTGACGTACGGTCTTACACAAAAGTGGCTGAAAGCGCATACGGACTTGTTGGGTCTGAGCGTAAAAGAATATCTTGCGCGAATGCGTAAAGAAGGAGCGCTTACGGTGCAGGCGCATCCTTACAGGGAAGCGGACTATATCGATCATATCCGTTTATTTCCTTCGGATGTGGAAGGGATCGAAACGATCAATGCGGGAAGGACTCCCTTGTGCAATTGTCTCGGAGATTTTCTTGCGCAAGAATACGGACTGTTAAAGACGGGCGGATCCGATCTTCATACGGCATCGCAGCGGTTGCTTTCGGGTGTGGAGACGCAGGAAGAAGTTTTTGATCTTGCGGGATTGATCGGATGTATCCGCGCAGGGAAAGCGGTTCCGTTTTTAACGGAAAATCAATTTCGATAAATTGCTTTACTTTATATGGCAGGAAGGGAGAATATGAGTAAGACTTCGGAGTTTATCCGAAACAAACGTGAGAGTTTGGGAATAACGCAGGCAGAGCTTGCGGAGAAAGTAGGCGTTTTTGAAAGCGAAGTGCGGATGTGGGAGCGGGGTATGCTTCCCGATTCGAAATATCTTTTAAAACTTGCCGATGCCCTGCAAGTGGAGACGGATGAAATCTTGCGCGGGGAAGAGGAGACTGCGGAAAACGTTGCCGAAAAGACGCCTGAACAGGATGTCCAATCGAGTGGACAGTGCTTTGCGCAAGGTTTATCGCCCGATTTGCAGGAAGTTCATTCCGATAAGCCTGAAACACTGTTCGGATTGCCGTCGGATGAAGCGGAGAACGGTATAAAAGACACGCCGACGTATGCCGGCGAAAACGCGCAATCGGAAGAATCGGCAAAACCGCCGTTACAAGAGCCTTTGATAGAACAAGGAGCGGAAAGTGAGAATACAGACGATGACGATTCGATTTCGGATTATGATTTTCTGATCGAAGAACCGCTGATGCGAAACGGTTTCACTAAGCAGGAACGCATTTTGGGGTATGTGGCAGGAGCTGTTTTTATTCTTATCGTGCTGTTGAACATCATTTCGTCGATTGTGGGATATGTTGGGCGCGATCGCGAGCTGACGATGGAAAATTATAAACAGTACATAGAATTGGACAGCGAACCGATCGGAAATTTTAACATAGATACGATTGAAATTACGGTGACATTCAAAGAGCATGTAACGGATTTTAAGCTCAGCATTGCGGTCACGCTTTCCGCAATGCTGGGGAGTAATGATTATGTAACGGATATTTCCTTTTCAAAAAAAGATTGTGAAGCGGGAGCAGTGTTGAGTAGGCAGATCACGTTTGAATATTATGAATATTCACCTTTTGCGAGGATAAAGGTGAATTCCGTATCGGGAGGTCTGGACTGATGAGAAAGCATAGCAGAAATTTCAAATTGGCGGTGTTCCTGTACATTGTTTTGTTGTTCGGACTGGTGAATATCTTTGTCAACGGATTCTATGAAATCATTCTTATATTTTTAATGTTCGGAGTGCCGTCTGTCTTGTTGATTTATTTTAATTACAGCATATGTAAGAGAAGCGTCCGTTGGAATGCCGACTGGGATACGCGCGAAGGCGGAAACGGCGTTGAGCCGAGTCATTATCGGCTGATTATGGGAAAGATCGGCGGATGGGCATTCTTTTTCTTTGCAATGATTTTGTCTTTGATTCAGTTTTGAAAAGATAAATTTGAAATGCGGACAGGTTCCCGATCGTGTGCGTATTTTTATGAGAGTAGCTTTTTAAGAGAAAAGTTCTGAAAAAAATCCCGAACATACAGGGTTTACTATATGTTCGGGATTTTTGCCTTGATAAAAGACAAAATTTTTATAGATGCGATCCGCTCTGTTTTTTGCTTATTCTTTTTTTCCGAAAAAGCGGATCAGTGCGGACAGAAGTAGTAAAACGCCGCCCGAAATAATATAATAGACAGGGAAAATGGTGATAAGAGAAAAGAGCAGCAGGAACGCGCCCGAAAAGGCATAGCCGCGCCATGCGCTTTTTCGGATACGGAACGCAAATTTTTCTTTGAATCCGTTTTTTTCTTTTGGGGGTTCGATCAGATGTTCGGGCATACATCCGCTTTCTTTGACGAGCGAATACACGTCATTTGCATCTTTGAGCGTAACGCCGAATGATTCAGCGAGTTTACATGCTTCGTCGGTAAATCCTGCGGCATAAACGGTTTTATGTTCGCCCAAAGTACGGATCACGGGACATAGTTCGTCTGCCGTTACTTTTTCAAACTGAAATTTCAAAAAGTTATCTCCGTCCTGCGTGTGGACAGTTTGGTCTTTGATCTGTGCATACGGTGTCTTATTTTCTGCACAATTTTTTTGTGCGTTGTCTGCGGGGGAATCCGATGTGCTGTCTTTGGCTTCGTGCAGGGCGGAGAGACTTTTGGCAATGAGCTCGGCGTTATTTTGTGGGGAGTCCATGGCGAGGTGAAAGGCTAATTTCTGTACGTTGGAGCGTTCATTTTCCGCGCCGTATTTTTTTCTGTGACGGGCGCGCCGCCAAAGATGCAAAAGGACGGTTGCTGCCGCCGCAAAACTGTCTGCGGCCAACAATGCCGCCCAGAGTGCGGAAAGATAAAATCGAAAAATACAAAACGAAAACAGTAAGAGAGCGAAAAAGGAAAATACCGTATCGGACCATAGGGGAAAGTCGATTTTTTTCATGGTATGTACCTGCCTGTGTGAAAGTACTTTCTGTATTTTTCTCCAATAATTCGGCTTTTTAAACCTTGCAACGGACAAAAAGTTGTGATATACTGTTAAAAAGGAAAATTTTTCCGCCAAGGTATAGAAAAGAGCTGAATTTCCTATATACAAACGAGTAATAATTCTACTGACGGGTAACTATGAAAATTGCGATTTTCGGCGGGACGTTTGATCCCGTTCATTCGGAACATATCAATATTGTTAAAGCGGCAAAAGAAAAACTGCAGGCAGACAAGGTCATCGTGGTACCTGCCTTCATACCTCCGCACAAGCAAGGCAAACTTCTCGCTTCGGCGACGGATCGGCTGAACATGGCAAAACTGGCGTTTGCGGGGATTAGCGGCTGTGAAGTCAGCCCGTATGAGCTCAATGCGGGCGGAACGAGTTATACGTGCCGTACGGTAGCGCATTTTAAGCAGAAATATCCCGACGCGCAGTTGTATTGGCTGGTGGGAGCGGATATGCTCAAAGATTTTTATACGTGGAAAGAGCCTGATGTGATCCTTTCGATGGCGGAATTGGTAGCTTGCGGAAGGGAAGGCGAGCGCGTCAGTTTCAAAAAAGAGCAGCTTCGTTTTTTTGCAAAGTTTCATAAAGGTTTTCGCGTTCTCGAGTATGCGGGGCGGGATGTGTCATCCACAAAGATCCGTGTGCTGAGCGCATTCGGGGAAGACCTGAAACCGTATCTTGCGGAAGACGTGATCGCTTACATCCAGACCAAGGGTTTGTATCGGGTGGAAAGCGTGAAAGAGGCGATGCGGTATTTAAAACCTGTGCGGAAAAAGCATACGGTGCGGGTCGCGCTGATGGCGGCGAGTGCGGCGTCGTTGTACAGGTTGGACGAACATGCGGTTATACAGGCTGCGGGACTGCATGACGTAGCGAAAAATCTGGAACTTTCGGCGGCGGAACTTGCCGGATTTACCGCTCCGGAACCTGATATTCCTGCTCCCGTGATGCACCAATATACGGGCGCATACCTTGCGGAGCACACGTTCGGGATAACGGATACGGATGTTTTGAATGCCATCCGTTATCATACGTCGGGAAGACCTGCCATGAGCACGCTGGAAAAGCTGATTTTTCTTTCGGATATGCTGGAAGAGGGAAGAGATTTTCCGCATATCAAATCGCTGCGGGCGTGGTTCGTGCGGAATCTCGATGAATGTATGTATCGGGCGCTTCGGTACGAGCTGAAGTATTTGAAAAAAAGGAAGGGCGCGATTTATCCGCTTACATTCCGTGCATATGAATATTACAAGGAGTTAAGAAAAAAGTAAATGGAATCTCTTGAATTCACACAGCAGATCTGCAAATTTTTATCTTCCAAGAAAGCGGAAGATATCCTTATGGTCGACGTACGCGAAAAGACGGTGATCTGCGACTATTTCGTTATCTGCAGCGGCAGAAGCACGACGCAGGTCAAATCGCTCTGCGAGAATTTGGAAGAGCATCTTTCCAAAGCAGGCATAGAACCCCGCAGAACGGAAGGCGTTCGCGAAGGGCGTTGGGGCGTCATGGATTACGGCGACGTGATTGTACACGTTTTCAATGACGAATCGCGGCTGTTTTATCATCTGGAACGCCTTTGGGACGAAGGGAATAA
>QAKO01000078.1 GCA_003343765.1 Bacillota bacterium
CCGGATCCTGCCTATCCGTTCTTTTGCTCCCTCAAACAGCCGCACAATCTTCCTCCTCTATAAAAGCAAAATTCCATTCTCAAATTACCAAAGGGCTCTCCTTTGGAATACGCTCCGTCCGGATCTGTTGAAAAGCCCTGTCTGCTTTTGGGCGTGGTTCGCTTCAACCGATTCGCGTAAACGTAAACATCCGCGTCACGACCTGGTTGGAATATTCGTGCATTTCCGATTCCGTAAAGAGATTTCCGAGCCGAATATTGCCATGGCATAAGGCATCGCCGTATGCCTTGAAAAAAACGGGCACCGCGCCCTTTTGCGGGCGGGAGGAAACCTCATAAAGGGCGTTCGGATCCAATCCATGAAACCGCGCCCGAAAGGGAATCGCCGAGCAGCCTTTTTCGAGCAATGCAACGACAGCCACGGCGCGAGATTTGTCTTCCGAAACGAAGATCCACCCCGAGGCTTCCCCGTCAAACACGCTGTCCGTCCGATAATAACGGCCGAATTGCATCACTTCACGCCATTGTTTATAAAAAACAACCTGCGCACGGACGGTTTCAAGCATTTCTTCACTCAATGCCGTAATATCGCATTCATAGCCGAAGGCCCCTGCCGACGCCACGGAAAAACGCGTATCGGGCGAAGAACTGTTGAACGTATGCGGATTGGGCGAAGCGCCTACATGCGCCCCCATCGACGACTGCGGATACCCGTAAAGCGTGCCTTCCTGGATGGCAAGGCGGCTGCGGGCATCCGTGTTGTCACTCGCCCAAATTTGCGGCGTAAAACAAAGCATGCCCAAATCGTACCTGTTGCCGCCGCTCGCACAACTTTCGATGAGCAGCTTCGGATATTTTTTTGTGATCGTATCAAGCACCTCGTACAGACCGAGCGTATATCTGTAAAACAGTTCTTCCGCACCCGGCAAATCGAAAATACCGCGGTTGCAGTCCCATTTTAGATACGATGCCCCGCTTTCCTCGACCACCGATGAGATTGCCTCGATCATGTATTGGCGGACTTTCGGATTTGTCAGATCAAGCACGCGCTGATGCCGTATTTCCATCGTTTCTTTTTGCGGCACGGAAAGGACATACTCCGGATGCGCACGGAACAGATCACTGTCTTTGCTGATCATCTCCGGTTCCATCCAGATCCCGAACATAAGCCCGCTTTTACGAACTTTATCCGCAAATTCACGCAACGTACCCCCCATTTTCTGACGATTGACTTTCCAGTCGCCGAGAGAACAGGTATCGTCGTCCCTCTTTCCGAACCATCCGTCGTCCAGCACAAAGAGCTCAATCCCGACTTGCGCCGCACGGCGGCAGAATTCCATCAGCTTTTTCTGATCGAAAGAAAAGAGAAAACCTTCCCAACTGTTGATCAGAATCGGGCGCGCCTTTTTCTTCCATTCGCCGCGGACAATGTGTTCCGCCGCAAACGCGCGCATCTGTTCACATACCTCGGCTTCTTCCTCTCTGCGCACAAAAACCGCTTCCGGAGCTTCAAACGTTTCACCCGGATCAAGTTTGTAATTAAAAAGATAATCGTTGATCCCCGAAAGAAGCCGCAATCCGCTCAACGGAGAAAGGTCAAAGATCTGCCTGTGATTTCCCGACCAGACAAGATTACAGGCAATACAACCGCCCCGATTATTTCGATTGCGGGCGATCACATAGGGATTGTGCGCGTTGGAAGAAAGCCCTGCAAAACTTGCGGCAGACAAACTTCCCCCGCGCAGAAGAGTACGATGCGGACAGCGCTCACGCTGGGACGCGCCGTCCAGCGTGACAGCTTCCCAATCCCCTTTCCCGAGATCCAGCTGCAAACTCATGCAACGGCGGATATGCACAGATTTTTCTCCCGTATTGCGCAGGCGGACGGATGTCGCAATGACATCGCTGTCTTTGAATACCGTAAAATACTGTATAATTTCCAGCCCAATGCTGTCCTTATAGCACAATATAAGGCTCTCGCCCTCGCCGTAGGAAGACGGGAGCGAACTTTGAAAAAGAGGCTTTCCTTTTTGCACCTTTGCATCAAAAAGAACGGGGCGCAACGTTCCCGACCCGTCGGCGGCTACAATATGCAGCATCGTTTCGCGGTTGCTGCCGTCACCGCTTGAAGAAAGAACGCACGCGTTGCTGCATACGTCGTCTGCGGAAGATAAGGGCACCCCGTCTGTTCCTGAGCCGAAATACGAATAATCTTCCGCGTCCCGTAACCGCTCGCCGTAATAGATAATTTCAGGCAAGTCTTTTAACTGCAGAAGGAGCGTGGTGTGCAAAGTATCAAGTTTTGCGTAAGTATGTTGTATGCGAATCACTGTTGTTTCCTCTCTTCATCCTTTTCAACGCGGCGCCCGAACAGATGCCACGTTGCTTTGTTTCACAAAATTTTTTTGCCGCAGAATCCGAACGTTCTTTTCACCGAACGCCGCAAACCGCAATCTGCGGCCGATGTGTCCGCGTCATTTTTTCGATTTCGTTCGCCGTTTTTCCGCTTCTTCCGTCTCACACGCAAGCCCGTACAGATTCAAAAGTTTTTCTTTCAGAGAACGTGACGTATAAAAATAGTGGTTGGAGGCTTCATACCCGATTTTTCCGTCCAGCTTTTGCAGCATTAACAACTCTTTCGTTTTCTCTGCCGCGCGAGCCAAAACTTCCTTTATTTCCGCCGCATTTCTCTCCCTGTCCCGCTTCAGATACGAAAAGAGCGTCTGATCGTAATCCGCTGAAAAATGCAGATATTCCGCAAAGGCATACCGCCATATTTCAGAAATCTTATCGTCTTTCCCCTTGATCTTTTTTAAAACCGAAATCCCCTTCTCCAAACCGTTGAGCAGTTTTTTCATCTGGGAAAGATACACCTCATAAGGATACGGCTCTGTCCAATGCTCGTAATCGTCGAAAGAATAGCTGACCATTGCCGATTCTTTTTCGTCCCTTTCCAGATCCCACAGATTGGCATATCCGTGCGTTTTCGGAGAGTAATACAAAGACTGTATGCTGAAAGGATAGTTTTCGAAACCTTCGCACAGAAACTTCACCGCTTCGTGAACCGCATCGGCATTTTCGCGGAACGTCTTTTCATACCATCCGCCGAGGGTTTCCCCTTCTCCGAACGATCTGACCATGTCCAGCGCAAGAGACGGCCAGCCGCCCAGCGTCCACGACAGCATATAGTTTTTTACACCGACGGGGCGGAGATTTTCAAGATGCTTCCACACAAGATCGAATACGGGAAAATACGGAACGGCAGAACACTCCCAGCTGTTGTTGACCTGGATTTTCGCGTACGTTTTGTGCCCCCTTTCCTTTGCATGTTCCAACAGCCTGCGGCTGATTGCGCTCGGCCCCGGATTGGACAGGGAATAGTCGATGATCTTTGACTTTATCCCGCCCTTTTCGATCGGCAGGCCGTACTCACTCACGCAAAGGACGGAAATGTCTTTGTCCAGAAGATCGATGCCTTTACGCGCATCTTCCTCCGTCCAACCCATAAAATCCGACCATCCCCACAGATTTGCGATCAGTTCGGCACCGCTTTTGCTGTCGCGCATTGCTTTTGCAATGATGTTGTTTACTTCAGCCGACTGTTCATAGGCGGTCATATCTTTGCACCTGGGACAATTTCCGCCCTTGAGCGAATGACAATGCGTAAGATTTTCGGACATCGTGATCGTCATGACCCCGCCGATACCGTTTACCTGCGAAAAAAGATCGAATACGGCATCGTAAAGATATTCCCTCACTTTATCCGTTCCCATGCACAGCGCCGAAAACGCGCCGACCTCGGCGCCTTTGATCTCTTCCTGCCCCTTAAAATCTTCCGTCTTCATGCAGCGTGGCTCGTTCAGATAAAGGAAAACCTTGATCCCGAAACGGGCGCATCTGTCCACAAGCTCTTGCAGGTTCTTCCTCCTCGGAAGATATCTTTCCCCCAGGTCTTTGAACGGAAACGGAGAAAGATCGGTAAGAAGAGCGTGAAACCAAAGTCCGTTTACCCCGACGCCCGCATATGCGCGCAAAAGATCGTCCGGCAAATAACTTCTGCTGTCCGCGGCGAAGGTATCGCCGCACGGCGTAATATATCCGTGGATGATACGGCTGTCCAAACAGGCTGCCGCCCCATCGGACATATTCCGAAAATCGAAAAAACGGAACGCTTCCGCTTCCTCTTCGCCGCAGGAATTGAGAATTTTTGCGGCAACCGCCGTTTGCTCTTCTTCCTGCGCACTGAGCGGGGTATATTTCACTTTTTCGCAAAAAGGCTTTGCGTTACACAGTTTTACGTACAAAAAATCTTCTTCTTTGATAATATAGTCCAATCTTTCCTGCGTCCAGCCGAGCAATTGCGCAAGCTGTTCGTAATCCAACAAAAACCAGTTGTTTTTGATGACCGTGATATACCCCGATTTCAGCCATTCCGGATGAAAAGATATATTCCCCAGTCCTAATTTTGCCGCTTCCGCACGAACCGTCTGCCTGTCTGTCCCCAAAACCTGCGCAAGCCTGTCTTCATCCACAAACCCGTAGTTGCGGTACAGCACCGCCTGCCAGCGCGCAGGAAAATTCAGCCGCGGCTGTTTCATTTTTTCTGCTTTCAAAAACATATTCCCTTCACCCAATGCCCGACTGCCCTGCTTGCTCAGCCGATCCTCTGTTTAAGATATTCCAAAGAGAGCCGTACCATCTTTTTGCCGAGTTCCGGATTTGCCTCCCGCGAACTCTGCGTAAACCAATGTTTAACGTCTTCGATCCTCGAAAGATCCACGCAATCCGGATAGAGCGCCATCAGCAGGGAACATTCAAACTTCCCCGCATGATCGTACCCCGTGGCATTTTGGACGGCCGTATCCATCGTGGGTATCACCTGGATCCAGTTGAAAGGATTGTTTGCCCCCTCCAGCTGCTCGTAATAGCTTGCATACCGCTCGCTTCCCCACCATCCCTGGCCGTATATTTTTTCCAGATACTCCATCGTCGCCCGCTTTGCCGCCAAACGGTAGCAAAGCGTCATGGGCATTTCGCTTTCCTGCTCAAACTGATGGTGAATGACGACATAAATATTTCTAAATCCCGCATTCAGAAGGCTTTTGAATACATAATACACGTAATTTTCAAAAGCACGTTCCTCCACATGAACGGTTCCGCTTTTTTCGTCCCCTACGGCATAGCTCGACGGGCTGTAATGAATAGAGGGAGCAATCATGATCTCCTTTTCATCGGCAAGTTTTTCCAACAGTCCCTCGACGATAAGCGTATCACAGCCGTACGAACACTGCGGCCCATGATATTCCACCGTCCCGCCCGCGATCACCAGCGGAATATTCTTTTCCTGCACTTCCCCGATCTCACGGGGAAAACATCTTTCATACCTGTATTTTTTCATGTATGCACCTCGCTTCTTCCTGTTGCTCTGCGACAGTCCTTTTATTCGCTATAACCCAAAGTCGTATAATATGCCAGATTTACCTGCCTGTTGTCAAGCCTTCCGTACTGCACTACAATGTTTCCGTCGCTCTCGATTTTCATGGCGTATTGCGTTTCAAACGGTACAACATAACCGCTCATATCCGACGGCTCGTTCATTCTGAAACATCTGACACTTTTTGCTTTTACCGTCCATTCTATTTTATCGTAACAGGGCTGATCGGTAAAATACAGCGTCACCTTTATCTTAACATCTCTTTCATTGTCATTGACAACGATCACCGATTCGTGCCCCTTTAAAACCCCTTCTCCCTTTTCGGGCAGTTCACAATCGGGAATGATCCAGTTTTTCTTGCCCATCGCTTCCATATTTAAAACTCCAGCTCGATGATTCCTTTTTTCAGATAATTGCTGAAAGATTCATACCCGTCTTTTTTGACCACGATGCCCTTTTCCCAACGGCAGCCGAACGTATCGCCCGAAATAAAGGTATCCACTTGGAAAGTCATGTTCTCTTCCAGCCTGTAATCGCTCGTCGTTTCCATCCAGGGCGCTTCCACCTCGATCATGCCCGTCCCGTGGCAGGGCCCGTACACATAATTTTCGGCGTACCCGTTCTCTGTGTACAGCTTGTAAAAAGCCTTTGCGATGTCGGACGCAACCACGCCCGCTTTGATTTTTTCGCAAGTCCAGTCATGCGCTCTTTTACAAAATTCCACAAGCTCGCGGCGTTTTCCCTCCAGCTTCCCCATTATAACGGGCAAGCCGATCGCCGGAGAATATCCGTCGATTTTCGCCGAAAGATTCAGCTGTACGATGTCCCCCTTTTTGATGGTTCGATAACTCGAACGGCTGATCGCATGACGGGTCGATTCTTCACTGAATACATACATGGGAAGCCCCTCGTATTCCGCGCCGTTTTCGTAGATCACGCGCTGCGCGACGCCCACCATTTCAAGCTCGGTCACACCCGGCTTTAAATTCTTTATCACTTCATCCGTCGCAAGTTCGATGATCCTGAACCCCTCTTTGATGCACGCAAGTTCGTTCACGCTTTTGATTTTGCGAAGATCGACCATAATATCGTTGCATTTCACGATTTCCGCCTTCGGATACGCTTCTTTCAGCCCCTCATAAATGGGAAGAGTGCATTCCACATACGACCCTAAACCGATTTTGATGTTTTCCGAAGATACGCCAATCGATTTGAACACATCTCTGAACCCGGATGCCTTGACTTCGGGATAGGCAGGATCTGCCGACTCTCTAAATTCTTTTAATACAAAAATCTTATCGATTTTTCCGAAATCTTTGGCAAAAATCGCCGATTCCGGGCCGACCATCAGCGCCGCATCGCCGTTTGCCGAAATCGCGACGCCCGCCCTTTCAAACAACGGCCAAAAACCGGAAAAATACCGCGCATTCGCATAATCGCTTTCCGTTGAACACACTACCATTACGTCCAGGCCCCTCGCCTGTACCATCTTTGCCGCTTTTGCTATTCTTTCACGGTATTCTTCATCGGGAATACAAATTCTTTTCATTTTTCAATCCTCGCTTTTTTCTTTATTCTTTACCGCCGCTTCCTGCCTTTGTCTTTGCAAATGCGTTGACGGTTTTGATAATAATGACGATCATATCGCCGCCATTTGTTTTATTCTGTTAAAATTCGGTATAAGGACGGCCTCGCAATTTTCAAAATAATTATACCTCGTTGCTATATCGGTTATAAAGGACGCATACTGAATACGCCTTTCGGCATAAAGAGAATCTGCGTAATCCAATAACAGCATATACATTACGGGTGCCCCTTCTTCCTTGAATCTCTCATACTCTTCCGGTGTGGCGGACGAAAGCGCATCGTTGTAAAGTTCCAGTGCCTTTTCAAGAACATCCTTCGGCCAATATTTAGCCGCACTCATCAGATCAAAATCGTCATACGTCACATAAAGCATGGGCCTTCCTTGTTTTTTACTGATTTCAAGACAATGCTCCCGCAAAAAATCAAAATAACGCCGAACCTTAACGTGAATCGACCCGTAATACCCCTCCATGAACCTGTTGATCAGTTCCTGCGGGTCAAGATTTACATTCCACATCATTCTGGAATAAACATAAACCCGAAGTTTGTTAAAATTCGGTATATATTTTCCGTACGAACCTTCCTCAAAAAGGTAATGCACTCCCATTTTCACATAGGCGCGGTAGTTTTCCGAAATAACGTCCCAATCGTCAAACGGAATAAACCAATCCGTATTATCCACATGATAAGACCAGAAAAAAATTTTACTCGTTATGGCTCTCCAACCCAATAGAATATCGCGCGTGGCCTTTCCGTCGGCATTGTAAAAAGTCTTTCCGAAAGACGTATGATTTTTCTCGTCGAAATACGAAAAATCCGACTGCGCATTCAAAGGCGCGAGCATGACGGCAAAATTTTCTTCGATCTCTCCGCGATACAAAGATTCAAAGCCGTCTCCGACCTTTTTGACCGGAGGATTCAGAGTTCGCTGGTACGCAAACATTATAAAAATCACTTTTCTCTCCGGAGCGTCCTTTTTAAGACGAGCGTTGATCTCCCGTATGACATCGTTCGTAAATCGAATGACCATGGACGAAAAAGACCCGTTCAGATCTTTTATGGCTTTTGTACATTCGGGACAGCTGCAATATGTGGTGCTGTCTTCCTGCCCGATCATATAGTACTTCATTTTCGGGCTGTCAAGGACGATACGATAAAGATTTTCCGTAAATTCGCGGCGCATTTCCTCATTGGAAAGGCAAAGATTTTTTCCGTCATCCCCTGCGGAATACCAGTCGGGATGACTGTCTTTATACTTGGCAGGAGGCAGAATTTTAAAATAACTGTGGCTGCATATGCCCCAATCTTCCGCCATGCCCATGAGCCCCATACGGAGCGCATTCGGCAAAAGCCTCTCGCCGGCTATGTAATCGTACACAGGCGCAATGCCCAGACTTCTTGCAGGAATATCCGGTTTTACCGCTATATTCAGCTGTCTGAATGGCAAATCGCCCTTTTTTATCGAATAATATTCCGGAGTAAAGAATTCCAGACCGAACAGAGCATTGCAAAGCGCATATACGCCGTAAACCACACCCCTTTCACTGTTCCCTCTCACTACGATATTCTCTCCGACGGTAGTGACCTCAAAACCGTCATCGTATTTGTTTTCCGCAATAAGTTCTATAACGGGATTTTCCGGTCTCTCCACAACGATTTCCGCTTCGAACCCCGTCGCTTCCAAAAGAAATTTTTTTAGTTCCAGACTCGCATATCTGACTTTTTCACAGGCATGCGAGGAAATCAAAACAGAATAATCGCTTATGCCTTTTTTCGCTATATAACGCATATACACTCCTCATCACTGATCGCTTCCAAAATAGTATTCCGGCATAGTTTATTCAATAGGAGGGAAAATTACTTTCCCTCCCATCGTTTATCGTATAATTTCTCTGTTACCCGAAGATTCAATTAAGCGGCAACAGCATTGAATATACTGTTATAAGCAGATTCTGTAAAAGTATAAATATTCCCGAAATAAACCGAAGAATCTGTTATCCAATCGCCTGCCGTAAATACAAATTTATTGTCTTCGCGTATCTCAACTTTTCCTACTGCTTTATACCATACGCCCGCTTCCAGGTCTCCTTCGACAAGATTATTGTCTGCATCGTAAACGGAGAGCGTGACCAGTTCACCGTTAAGATAAGACGTTATTCCTCCGGGATTTCCGTCCCAGACAAATTCAATGGCAAAATAATTTCCCTGAACAAGAGAAGGACAATTATCGTTGACCGTGTAGAGCTTGCGTGCGTCACAGGACGTTCCGCCCGACGGCAAGTGATACCGCCATGCCGTTCTCCCCTCATAAACGGACATCGAAACAGTCGCTTCGGTCGTGTTATTATAGAAAGAAAGGCTGTTTATTGCATATTTGTCGACCCCTTCCGGCAAAGAATTGAGCGAATAGTAAACCATAAGCGTAAACTCGTCGCCGACCGTGACCATCGCGCTCTGCACATCCCGGCTCGAATCTGCGTCGTAAGTATATCCCTCGATCGTGAGCGGTGCCGCCGTTACCCGTGTACCATATTCGGCGGTTTGCGTTTCGGTTTGATAAAGCGTGTAATTTCCGCTGCCCGATTCGATATAATGTTTGACCGTAACGGTCGCAGACCCTTCATAAAGCGCGGTAAGCGTAACAGGCCCGTACACTTTATCTTTGTCGAAGTCCCATTTTCTTTCTCCGTCATACCAGCCGAGCAAAGTATATTCGCCCGTATCGAGCGACGGCTCCGTCACTTTCTGATTGTAGGCCACATATTGATCGGGTATCGTTTTCCCGTCTATCAGCGTTTCGAACGTTACTGCATTTCCCTCTTTATCGTTCATGATTTCATTGTATTTATTGGATGCGATAATTTTGAAATCTGCAAGATACATCGTCAGCTCGTCTCCGGGAGTATTGACGGAATCATCCCTGTTGCAGAACGACAAGACAAGTTCCATATAATCGTAGACATCTTTATTGCTTTCCATATCCACCATAATGGTGTTCCATTCACCAAATTTGAAAGTGGTTTCCTGCATATTTTCGTCTACGACCTTCCAGTCGCCGTCAAACTTCATCGTGGAGGTGTTAAGATAATTCGAGATATCTTCGCTTGCCAAAGTCGTGCTGTTTCTGGGATAAGAATATCCGCCGGGCAGATTGCCCTCTTCCGCGTACAGCGAGAACAAATAACAGCCGCCATACCCCATAGTATAATAATCTTTCAGACGCATGTACCCTACACGGCCATTCCATATATCGCCGCCGGCGACATACTGCACGCTGAGTTTTGCAACGTTCGTCTTTCCCTCAAAATCTACTACGGAAACAGTCCCGACGCCGTCTTTAAACTGATCGCTGTACGATTGCAAAGCATAGCAGGAGCTCGTGACGTTTACGTCCGCTTCATAAATAAAATCCGAGGTGTAAACGACGATCTCGTTGTTTCCGATCGCAAGCGAAGATTTCGGGATCTCCGTGCCGTTATTTTCCGAAATAATCTGTCCGTCCGCGTTATAGATCGCCTCGATCTTGTCTTCTTCGATCAAAGACTGGCTCGGGAAAATAATATAAGTAACATCCCCCTCATTTTCGTATCCGTAATCCCAGGAAAGATCGACTGCAGCCGGATAGCTCTCCGTTATGGTTTCCCTTCCTACATTTACGGTTACCTCGCTTACAACTTCCCCTTCCGTTTTGAAATTGTATTTTGCTTTGATCTTGACGACACCCGCTTTCACGGCCGTTATGACGCCGTCCGAAACAGTCGCGATGGTCGGATCCTCCGACTCCCACACCACACCGTCGGCCGAACATTCTGCACCGTTTTCTTTGAGAGTCGTCACGGTCACGGTATCGGAAGTCAGGTTTGTGCTGCCGGCGGCTTTTTTAACCACCAGATCGACAACGTTTTTGTCGAGTTCGATGATGACGTCATTGATTATTCTGACGGGTACGGCAACGCTGTCCGAATAGCCGTTGTAGGAATAAGAAATGCTTATCGACGCCGCACCTGCCTTCACCGCTGTGATCACGCCGCTATCGGAAACCGTCGCGATCGCACTGTCCGACGACGCAAAAGCAAATTCGTAACTTACTTCCGTTCCCCCCGCCATCAGCTTGGGTTCCAACGTATACGTCGCACCGACTTTGAGCGTACGTTCAGAATCGTCGATATCGATTACCGGCACTATGCTCGATCTTATCACCTGAACGGCACAAGTCGCTTCGCCGCCGTCCGAAGCGACCTTTATGTTGGCACTTCCCAGGGCTACGCCCGTAACGACTCCGTTATTGTCTACTGTTGCGACTTCGGTATTATCGCTTGACCAGGTGTACGCCGTTCCCCCTTCCGCCGTAAGCGTGATCGTCTTGCCTATTTCGACTTCCGCTGAAACGGGCTGAACCGTAATTGTGACCTTCGGCTTATCGCACGCCGCCGTAAATATCGCAATACTCACGACCAATAGCACCGACAGCGCAACGAGCCATAAACTCTTTACCTTCCTCATTTTTCCTCCTTTTTATTGATTTATCAAGAAAATTTATTTCTTCTCTTTGTTACATTCCCCATGCCGAATAAACATCTTCCTGCAGCGTATTGTATTCCCTCGAAAGCGTAAAGCCATAATAATCGGCATCCTTTTTAAAATCTATTCTCATTTGTTCGAGCTCTGATGCTTCATATTTCGCCGCATGCAACTGGATCAGCTGAAAACGAACCGCAAGACTTTCCTTGCATATACGCCCGTAAAGCTTCTCATATGTCTGCGGATCCCGCTCTTTCATCGGCGCTATCGCCTCGTATGCCTCGTCAATATATTTCATCCACTTCTCAAGTACTTGCTTCGGGAAATTTTCCGCCGTATAAATGTATGAATTCTGCCGCCCCGGAAGCGTCTCGTTGGTCGCTTTAAGGTACTCCATCCAGGTGCGGAAATCATTGAAGTATTTCCGCATAGGATCTTCTGCATCCTTGAAGTAATTCAGGAAGAAATTATCCAAAAGTTCTGCATAGTCTGCATCCACATCCCACGAAAGTTTCGCGTTCAGATAGGACTTAAGATAATCAAAGCCCGTAAGAGCGGAGGTATTATATCTGCCGTTATCAAACAGATACCTGACATTAAAATCTCTCGCCATTTTATAGTTCACAGACATAATGTTGAATGTATCAAACCATGCCATGTAATTTATAAACGACGCATTGTACGTCCAAAGATACAAATTATCGCTTATCACGCTCCATTTTTTAAACGTTTCAAGATACGTGGTGTTCTTTTCGTGGTAGAAATCGTGCAGATAATCGGCATAAAACGGCGCATAAAACAATCCGACGTTATCTTCGAGGATCACCGTGTCGTCTATCGGCACATATTGTCCGTTTTCAATTTTTACGGGCGCGGTTTCCGCATCCTGGTATGCAAATATGACGATATCCACCTCATGCCCGGGATACGTTTCGTTCAACCAGGTTTTGAACTCCCTCGCAACCGGATTGATAAAATGAATGATCGCGGCTGCGTTTGTCCCGTATTTTTGTTTTTCGGCGTTGCAGGCATCGCACGTACACATAGGTGCCTCGTCTTCCTGCGTGAAACTGATCGCCCCGCGATAGTCGTTTACACCGAAATATTTGTTGACAAGTTCTTTCAAACGTTCAAGAACCGTCTTTTGCATCAGCGCAAGTTCGTCGGCATTTCCGCGGGCGGTATAACAGAGCTGTTCCCCGTCCTTACTATACCAAAGATCACGTTTCGTGCTTTCATATTTGCTTTTCGGGAAAAACTCATCAAACGAATTGTGAACCCAGTTTCCGTTTTCCGTCATCCAGATGTTTCCGTTCATACGCATTCTGCTCTGAGAAAGTGCGCTTGAAAAATCACCGTTGCTCGGACTGCGGTACAATATATCGGGCGAATCGCTT
>QAKO01000019.1 GCA_003343765.1 Bacillota bacterium
TTCTCCGGTACCGGTTCCGGCAGCATGTCGCCGCCCGAAAGTTCTCTGTCGTATTCGATCTGCAACGAATCCATTTTGCCTGCACCCGGATCAAAGTAGACCGTGATCCTTGTGTAACTGAATTTTGCATACAGGTTCAGCGTTTCCCCGAACTCAAACGCATCCCCTGCCCCGAAAACGTATTTCCCGTCTTCGGTTTGCCAGCTTTCAAAATACCTGTCCGAATCATCTTCTAACCGAGGAAGTTCTTCATCAATGCCTTCATAATAAGTCTTGGTAAGATATTGCTCATTGTCTACATAGAAAGTGATCGTCACCTGACGCGCGTCCGTCGGTACAAACATCGCATAAATATATAGATCATATAAGCCGTATTCATCGATGATCGCAAAAATATCTTCCGCCGTCTCGACCATTCCGAATTCTGTGCGCCACCCGATAAATATCATGCCCTCGGGGCAGGTCACAACAGGAAACTCTGCACTCTCCCCGCGTATCAGATCAAGGAATATCTCTTTCTCTCCGTTTTCAAACCCGTATTCACTGGTAAACCAAACCGAAATCTTTTGCAATATCTCACGATATTGCGCATGCAATGTGAATTCCGTCACCTCTTTCTCTTGCGCATAATAGAAAAGCTCATGCGCGTCCTTGACAGTAGATCCCATCTCATCACAATACCATCCGTCAAACAGGTACAGACCAGCATCGTTCGCAATCGCCTCGGGCAGCGAATCGCTTTCCGTCAACTGCAGAACAACAACAGATTCTCCGTTTACCAACCCCTCGCCCGCGTTCAGCGTAACAGTTATGCTTTCTACCTGATATATATACTTCGCCGTCAGCGTAATTGCAGTTTTCTGCGTTCTATTGGCATAGTCAAACAAGGAGTCAATATCTTTGATGCTTTCACCTTGTTCCGTCAGCCAATACTGAAATTGATGCTGCTCCGGTACGTTCGGGAAAGGCAATTCTTCCATCGATTCTCTGTAATATGTCCGAACCGTTTCGCCGTCCAGACTTCCCGGCTCCGCTACAAACGTCACTTCGATCTGCGATATCTCTTCATATTGCCCCATCACCGCATACAGTTCCGCTTTTCCGCTTCCGAATTCTTCAAATAACTGCTGCACTGTGTCAATCCGTGTTCCGTCCTTCGTCTGCCAATATTCGAATTTACCTCTTTCCGGATCGCTCGGCCCTATGAAAAGCTCCCTGCCTTCTTCATTTTCAAAATACGTGTCACTATTGATCAACTCATTGTTTATGTAGAATTCTACATTTATCGATGCCGCCTGATTGAATTGGATCGCCCAGTAATCACCTTCAAATCCTTTCGGTATATCTTGCTTGCTGTAAATGTTGTTCGTATTTTCAAACGCCATGTCCGCAAAGAAAATGTTCTCACCCTCGAAAATAAATTCGATGTTTTCCGTATTGCGGAATGCATAGACATCTACATAAACTATACTTGCAGGAACCGTGATCTGCATATCCCGGCAGCCCGCAAACCCTTCATATGCGATCTCCCTAACCGGCAATCCGTTGTATTCCGAAGGGATCACGATCGTATCCTTGCGGCGGTTCTCTCCCGCTCCGACTGCATAGCCGACCGTTTCACCATTCTCCGTGATCTCATAATAGGCAAAACCGTCTGTCTGCTCAGGAGTTGCTCCCTCACCCTTAATGTTGCCTATAAGATTCCATTCGCCCGAAACTTTCTGATAAATATCATACGAAGCACTGTCCAGATACAAATCGCCGTCTTTGCCCTTGTCCGCCGTCGGAACACCGCTGCCGACAAGCCACGTAGCACCGTCTGCGCCGTCCTGTCCGTTCGTGCCGTCCGTTCCGTCTTCACCGTCCTGACCGTCCTGGCCGTTTGCGCCGTCTGCACCGTCTTGTCCGTCCTGGCCGTCCTCACCTTTGATACTGCCGATCAGTTTCCATTCGCCCGAAACTTTCTGATACACATTGTACGCCGCGCTGTCCAGATACAGATCGCCGTCTTTTCCCGTTTCCGCCGTCGGAACGCCGCTTCCGACAAGCCAGGTCGCTCCGTCCGCTCCGTCCTGACCGTTCGCGCCGTCCGTTCCGTCTTCACCGTCCTGACCGTCCTGGCCGTTTGTGCCGTCCGCTCCGTCTGCACCGTCTTGTCCGTCCTGGCCGTCCTCACCTTTGATACTGCCGATCAGCGTCCATTCGCCAGAAACTTTCTGATACACATTGTACGCCGCGCTGTCCAGATACAAATCGCCGTCTTTGCCCTTGTCCGCCGTCGGAACGCCGCTGCCGACAAGCCACGTAGCACCGTCCTGACCGTCCTGACCGTTCGCGCCGTCCGTTCCGTCTTCACCGTCCTGACCGTCCTGACCGTTTGTGCCGTCTTCGCCGTCAACACCGTCTTGTCCGTCCTGGCCGTCCTCACCTTTGATACTGCCGATCAGTTTCCATTCGCCCGAAACTTTCTGATACACATTGTACGCCGCACTGTCCAGATACAGATCGCCGTCTTTGCCCTTGTCCGCCGTCGGAACGCCGCCGCCGACAAGCCAAGTCGCTCCGTCTGCTCCGTCCTGACCGTTCGCGCCGTCTTCGCCGCGCACTTTGCCCGCATTGACGGTCGAATCATCCGACAAAGTAAGGATCAGCTCCCCTTCTTGGTTGACCGCCGCGGATTTCACCCCCACGCCGTCTTTGCCCGATACCAACGCGATAAATTCATCGTAAGTACCTTCATACCCGAGCGCCACAGCCTGCGCGTATACCTGTTCGGAAATCGTGCCCTGCGCCGAATCTTCCTTAGAACACCCGACCGCAAAAACAAGACTCACTGCCAACAACATTGTGCATACTGCCACAAGCGCCGCCCGCATTGCTTTTTTCATTTCTGCTCCTCCTTATTTTATTGTGTAACATAATTTTATAATTATTTTTGTAAAAAGTCAACATTTCTGTTATTCACAACTTTGTGACATCCGCAGGAATTATAATTACACTTTTCCGCCCGTATTTCCGCAATCTTTTTCAAAAATTATTTCCGTAAAAAAAGCCTGCCATTTTGCGCAAAAATTGCAAAATATCGACAAAAAATGTTTTCATCTTCTTCAGACAAAGAAGAGGCGGCACGCAAATCGGTTTGCGTGCCGCCTCTTCTGTTTTTATATTGCAGTTTTTATATTACGGGTTTTATTTTATGGGTTGTGTATTGTGGGTTGTGTATTAAAGGGAAGGCGTCGCCCCGAAATTTTTCGGGGCGACGCCTTCTTTTCATCGGTATTTTTCCGTTATGCTCGCAGATTTATCTGCGCGTTATCTGAAATTTATCTGCGCTTTATCGGCAAATTCTCGGCACGAATCGCGGACACGTCGAAAAAAGCACTGTCAGCGCATGAACGGGAGTCTTTTCCCGTTTTTGAATTGTTTCATCATGAGTTTGGTCTGTTCGAACTGTTTTAAAAGCTGATTGACTTCCTGCACGTTGGTGCCCGAACCCAAAGCGATGCGGCGTTTGCGGGAAGAGTTGATGATTTCGGGTTTTTCGCGCTCTTTCATGGTCATGGAAAGGATGATCGCTTTGATGCGCTCGATCTTCTTTTCGTCGAAGTCGCTTTCCTTGATTTTGAGCTTACTCATGCCCGGCATCATGCCCATGACCGACGCGATACCGCCCATCTTTTTCAGAGATTCAAACTGCATGAGATAATCTTCCAGCGTGAACGATGCCTCGCGCAGTTTTTTCTCCAGCTTTTTCGCCTGTTCCTCGGTAACCGCTTCCTGCGCCTTTTCAATGAGCGAAAGAACGTCGCCCATACCCAAAATTCTCGATGCCATACGGTCGGGATAAAACGGCTCGAGATCGGTCAGCTTTTCGCCCACACCGATAAACTTGATGGGCTTGCCCGTAACCGCCTTGATGGAAAGGCACGCACCGCCGCGCGTGTCGCCGTCCAGCTTGGTCAGAATAACGCCCGTAACATCCAGACGTTTGTTGAACGTTTCCGCCACGTTGACCGCGTCCTGCCCCGTCATGGAATCGACGGTGAGCAAAATTTCGTTCGGATGCACTTCGTTTTTGATGTTTTCCAGCTCCTGCATCAGCGTTTCGTCGATGTGCAGTCGGCCCGCCGTATCGATGATCACGACGTCATTGCCCATCGAGCGCGCCTGCTCGATCGCCTGTTTTGCGGTCTTGACGGGGCTTTGCGTACCTTTTTCAAAGACAGGCACACCCGCCTTTCCGCCTACGACCTGCAGCTGGTTGATCGCCGCAGGACGGTAAATATCGCCTGCGACCAGAAGGGGCTTTTTACCCTGTTTTTTCAAAAGCATGGCGAGCTTGCCGCACAGCGTCGTCTTGCCCGCGCCCTGCAAACCGCACATCATAATGACCGTCGGCGGTTTGTCCGCAATTTCCAGTTTCGCGTTCGTCGAACCCATCAGCGCGATCAGCTCTTCGTTGACGATCTTGATCACCTGCTGTGCAGGGTTCAGGCTCTTTAAAATTTCCTGCCCGACCGCCTTTTCCGATACGTCAGCAATAAACTTTTTCGCCACAAATATATTGACGTCCGCTTCCAGAAGCGCAATGCGCACTTCGCGCATTGCGCCCTTTATCTCTAATTCCGTGAGTTTCCCGTGCTTGGTCAGCTTGGAAAATATATGGTTCAGTCTGTCCGACAACGATGAAAATAATGCCATGATCCTCCCTTTGCGCCGATCTTCGGCGCGGTTTGGAATTTTTTATGCGGCGTTTCCGCCCGCTCCCGCCTTGTATCAAAAAACTTTACGCCCGAAAAATCAATCTGCCTTTTCCGTAAGCATCCGTTCCAGTTCGTCCGAAAATTCGGGGTGCGTCTCTTTAAAATCCTGCAAAGCACTCCGTACCCGCGAAAGTTCCCTGAGCGTTTTGCCCAGCCCCAGCTTTTCTTCGTATTCGTCCAAAAACTGTCGGCTCTTGGCAAGCGTGTCCGATACGCTCTGCTTGGAGATCCCCTTCTCCCCGGCGATTTCCGTCAAAGACAGATCACACATATAATACAATTCGCACAGCTCTCGCTGGTGCTCCGTCAGGAGCGCACCGTATGCGTCAAAAAGCTGCACATATTTCAGATCTTTCATGATAAGAACATTCTATACGATTTCTTTTTTGCTGTCAATCCGTTCAGATGATGCCTTCGGTAAATTCTTCCGCATCGAATAATTGCAGATCGTCCAGCTTTTCGCCCGTCCCGACAAATACCACAGGAATCTGCAATTCTCCGCACAGCGAAACCACAAACCCGCCTTTCGCCGTGCCGTCCAGCTTGGTCAGCACGATCCCGTCCAGATCCACCGCCTCGTCAAACAGCTTCGCCTGCGACAGCGCGTTCTGCCCCGTCGTCGCGTCCAGTACCAGGAATTTGTAAAAATGCGCTTCGGGATAATCGCGCTCGACCACACGATCCATCTTTTTCAGCTCTTCCATCAGATTCGCTTTTACGTGCAGCCGCCCCGCCGTATCCACGATCACGACATCCGTCTTTTTTGCCTTTGCCGACGAGATCGCATCGTATACCACTGCGGAAGGATCGCTCCCCTCTTCATGCTTGACGATACGCACTTTCGCACGATCTGCCCAGACTGTCAGCTGATCTGCCGCCGCCGCACGGAATGTGTCCGCCGCCGCCAGTGTTACGCTCTTTTTCTCTTTTACAAAATAATTTGCCAATTTGCCGATGGTCGTCGTCTTACCGACTCCGTTGACCCCCACCAGCATGATCACCGCAGGATATTCGATTTCGGGTACTTCCGCCTGCAAAAGCGTGTCTTCTATTACATCTTTTAAAAGATCGATCACGTATTCTTTATCTTTGAGCTTTTCTTTCTTTGCTTCCGCTCGGATCTGATCCACGATCTCTTCCGCCGTGATCACCGATATGTCCGCCGAAATCAGAATCTCTTCCAGCTCGTCGTAAAAGTCATCGCCCAAACCCTTCGCAAACAACGCAGAAAGTTTGCCCGATATGTTGTCCTTCGTCTTTTTTAATGCACCGATGATCTTTCCGAAAAATCCCATCCGATTTTCTCCT
>QAKO01000015.1 GCA_003343765.1 Bacillota bacterium
CCGATGTACCCGACAAGACCTGCCGCACGGCCGATACCGCGGATCGTTGCGCCCTTGACATGTACATTTTCGATCGTTACATTAATCGGTTTTCCGACATCTGTACCCTTGTTCGGTATAATAGCCCCGATAGGCGCAACCACATTCGCATTCTTTCCGATGCCTATAACATTATTAAAATCAGATCCGGGAGAGGTGATCGTCACGTCTTCAAATGTAATATTTTTAATCGTAGTCTTGCCCGTCACGCTGTTAATAAAACCATAAACATTGTATTTACTTAAAGTCGCTTGTTCTCCCGAACCGCTGAAGTTTGTGGATTCGGAATACAATACGCTTTCCGTCAAATTCAGATTGGATATTACGACTTTTTCTGTACCGTCGTCCGCAGGTTCCATTGTCCCTTCAAATTGTTTGATAGGAATCCAGCTGAAATCCGGCAATTCCACTTTTTCCGGCAACTTAACGGTAACATCGTTGGCCACCTTCCCTTCATTGATCTGCACCGCCAGCGAATACAATGCTCTTCCGCGATATTGCTCCGTAGTCTCCGTCGCTACCGTCGAAGGGGTTTCATCCGTAATTTTTGAAAAATCGTATACGCCGTCCGGTCCCTTGATATCGGTAGCATCAAAGTCAAACTTGGTTGCATCGGTGTAAGTCTGGTTTAAGAGAGACCAGTTGCCGTCGTTTGTAATATTATATTTATTTGTATCCTTGTATTCTTCCGGAAATACGATTTTTGATTCATTGCTGTTGTAAAGAACGACTCGGTTGTCTTTCTTATACCAATAATTGACGCTTCCGCTTGCCAACGGACGATATGTATTCACATCATACCCTATTTTGCGCAAAATATCCGCTACTTTGCCCACATCATCAGGTTTTCCGTTCTCCACCTCATCAATGATGAGTGCCTGATTCATCTCTCTCACTGCCTGAATATCGGACGATTCGTTTGCCTTGTTAATCAGGCTCGTAAACGTAGGAATCAAAACCGCAGCCAAGATGGCAATTACCGCGATTACAATTACCAATTCGGTAATTGTAAAGGCCCTTTTCCCTTTTCTCATGTTTTCCTCCTCTTTTGAAATACAGCTTTTAAAACGAATATTTTTTGCGAAGCAAAAAATATGGTCGACCATATTTCAAATTTTAATATCGTACTTACATTATAACAAATAATTTTACGTAATGCAAGTACTTAATTAAAATAAAATACATTTTTTTTTAATTAAATACAACAACTGCTTATAAATTATATTTTTATTTCAGCGGATACTTTTGAATGGCAAAGTGAATAAAAAAATCCTTACAAGCATTACATCTCCGCGAATTTATATAGTTTGTTTAGAAAGCGGCACAGAATTTCACCACTTTTGTACAGCGATACCCGGTGCTTGATCGATAGCCAAAAAAGTAAAAGCCGCCTACGCAAATGCGTCGGCGGCAGAATTTTATAAAATTTAATCAGCCTTCCATTTTTTCGAGAAGTTTCAGATCGATTCCCTTTTCACCGATCTTGATGATCTCAACTTTTACGGTATCGCCGATATTCAGCACGTCTTCCACCTGATTGATGCGTTTTTCGCTCATCTTGGAGATGTGGATCATGCCGTCTTTGCCGGGTGCGAGTTCCACGAATGCTCCGACTTTGGAAAGAATGCGGACAACCGAGCCGATAAACATATCGCCGACTTCCGGATCGCGCGCGATCGAGAGAATAATCGCCTTTGCACGCTCCGCATTGTCGATGTTTTCGCCATACGTTGCAATGCAGACTTTTCCGTCGTCATCGATATCGATCTTGACGCCCGTCTCTTCGATGATCTTATTGATCACTTTTCCGCCGCTGCCGATCACTTCACGGATCTTTTCGGGATCAATATTGAAAGACAGGATCTTCGGCGCATACTTGGAAAGATGTGCGCGCGGTGCGGGCAATACGTCCAGCATCTTGTGCAGAATGAACTGACGCCCTTCGTTCGCCTGTGCGATCGCGCGGCGCAGGATATCTTCGCTGATGCCCTTGATCTTGATATCCATCTGAATGGCCGTGATACCCTTTTCCGTTCCTGCTACCTTGAAGTCCATGTCGCCGAGGAAATCTTCCAAACCCTGGATATCCGTAAGGATCGCGACTTTGTCGCTGTTCGTGTCTTTGATCAGACCCATTGCGCAGCCTGCCACGGGCGCCTTGATGGGAACGCCTGCGTCCATGAGCGCCAGCGTCGAACCGCAAACGCTCGCCTGCGACGTGGAACCGTTGGAACTGAGCACGTCCGAAACCATACGGATCGCATACGGGAATTCTTCCGCACTCGGAACGACGGGCTCCAATGCGCGCTCCGCCAATGCTCCGTGCCCGATCTCGCGGCGGCCGGGGCTCTTCAAGCCCTTCGCTTCGCCCGTCGAATAACCCGGGAAATTGTACTGGTGCATGTAACGCTTGGACACTTCATCGTCCAGCCCGTCCAGCTTCTGCACTTCGCTCAGCGTGCCCAGCGTGCAGGTGGAAAGAACCTGCGTCTGGCCTCTCGTGAACACCGCCGAACCGTGTACGCGCGGCAGTATGCCCGTCTCGCACCAGATCGGACGGATCTCTTTGAGCGACCTTCCGTCGGGACGGACACCTTTTTCCAGGATCTTCGCGCGAACCTTTTCTTTTGTCAGATAATAGAGGCTGTCCTTGATTTCGCGCGCTTTGTCAGGATACGTATCCGCAAAATGCGCCAGAACATCCTTTTCCACTTCATTCTGCTTTTCTTCGCGAGCCTGACGATCAAATTCTTCCAAAGCCTTGTCCAGCATATCCGACGCATACGCACGGACCGCCGCATCGATATCTTCGGGAACATGATACAGTTCCATCTCGCGCTTGGGTTTGCCGACTTCTTTCTGGATCATTTCAATGAACGCGCACTGCTTCTTGATCGCTTCATGCCCGAACAAAATAGCCTGCACCATCTCTTCGTCCGAGATTTCTTTCGCGCCCGCTTCTACCATCATAATGGCATCTTTCGTTCCCGAAAGCCCGAGACTTAAAACACTCTTTTCACGCTGCGCATTGTCCGGATTGATGACGTACTGTCCGTCTACCAACCCCACCTGCACCGAACCCGTAGGCCCCGCCCACGGAATATCCGAAATGCTCAGCGCGATCGAACTACCCATCATTGCAAACGGTTCCGGAGGAATGTTCGTGTCCACCGAAAGCGCCGTCGCAATCACAACGACATCGTTGAACAATCCCTTCGGGAACAACGGACGGATCGGACGGTCGATCAGACGGGACGTCAGAATCCCCTTATCGCTCGTTCTTCCTTCACGCTTTTTGAATCCGCCGGGGATCTTTCCCACAGCATACATTTTTTCTTCAAAATCTACCTGCAAAGGAAAGAAATCCATTCCTTCACGGGGCGAATCGGACATGGTTACGTTGACCATCACCACCGTATCGCCGCAACGCACAATACACGAACCGTTCGCCTGCTCTGCATATTTGCCCGTCTCTACGATGACCTTTCTTCCGCCCACTTCCGTTTCAAATTGTCTGTAATTGTTTTTCATTATATACTCCTTGACTCTATACTCTCCGCGAAAGATCCCCGATCTTACGCGTTCTTTACAGCATTTCCCGCACAATAACGCGGCCGCGCCGCTCAAATTCGGATCCTGCTTTTTATCCCGTATATCACTGAATATACGCCCGGCAATTCCGACAGCGGCAAGTCTGCTCTAATTTATAAAAGGGCCGAACACACGTTCCGCCCTTATTTTCGCTTATTTTCTCAAATCGAGACGGGAAACGATATCCCTGTACTTTTCAATATCTTTGCTCTTGATATAATCGAGCAGGCCGCGGCGCTGTCCGACCATTTTCAAAAGTCCGCGGCGGCTGTGATTGTCGTGCGGATGCTGCTGCAAATGCTCGTTCAGATGGTTGATGCGCTCCGTCAAAAGCGCGATCTGCACTTCCGACGAACCCGTGTCGCCGTCATGACGCTTGTACTCTTCGATGATCTGATTTTTCTTTTCCTTTTCCATTGTTTTACTCCTTGGAAATCTTTTATTCACGCAAATCAAAGTACGGCGAGGAGAACCGCGCGCCCTTGAATTACGCATGATATAAGTTTACCACATTTTTCTGCGTTTGTAAACTGAATCAGCAACATAATTTCAGTTTCCCTTCAATTCTTTTGCCTGCGCCTGTATAAATTCTCTGTTTCCGCCAATATTTTGAAACGGTATCTAAAAAAGCTATGCACCGTATGCCCCGCCTTGACGCGCATCATTTATCCTTGCCCCAAAGTGAAGCTAAAAATATTCTCCTGAACAGTTCTGCTTCTTACTCTCCCTTTGCAGCGCTATCCGCGCTATGGTTTCCATCGGATCCTTGCTCTTCTTTTGAATGATCTGTTTCCAAATCTCCCAGCGCGGGAACTTCTTGCCCGTTTTCCTCCGACGAATGTTCTTTTTGTTCACCCGTCTTTTCCGATTTGCCGCCTGCATCGGGATCCGCTCCGCCGTCACGGATACAGACATTTGCGATCCGAGAAGAAAGCGGAAGAAAAAACTGCACCACCGGCCCCACCAGCAAAACCGCAACTACCGTTCCCACGCCGACCACACCTCCAAGCGCCCAGCCCAATCCGACAAACACCGCGTCACACAGAAGCCTTACCCAACGAAACTGCAGATGAATACGGCTTCCGATCTTATCGGAAAGAATCATGGCAACAAGATCGTTCGGCCCCGTTCCCGAACGACTCGCCATTACAAGCGACATCCCGAACGCAAGAATAATACATCCTGCAACCATACATATGATCCGAAGCCACAGCGGAGAATTTTCCCCGAGTCTCCCCGATAAAACCCATAAGAAAAAATCTATGATCCACCCGCCGCAAAACGCACAGACAAAAGAACCTGGCTTTACATAGCCACGGGTAAAAATCAGCATAACGATCAACAGCAGGACAAGCATCCCAACATGACAAGTTCCAATGCCAAGCCCTGTCAATGAGGAGATACCCTGCACAAGCACGGTAAAAGGATCGGATCCGAGATTAGACAGCAGAAAAAGCGTGACCCCAAAATGCGCGATCGTAAGCCCAGCCAAGAGCACTGCCAGCCCTACAATCCATTGTCGTAAGGTCCTTGACCTGGTATCCGACTGAAACGTAGGCATCCCCTTACCTCCTTCGCCAAAGCCCGCACGCTTATTCTCTTTCATGCGTCCCTTGCTTCATCATTGTACTTTAATTCTTTTACCGTGTCAAGATGCTTTTATTTTTTTGCAAAACTGTCCCGAAAATGTCCGCGACAAAAACTTTTCCGCCGCAATTTTCCTTCGCATGAAAAAAACGGTACCGCCAAGGCACCGCTTTTTCTTTGATTTTACTTTATTCTTCACACAAAAAAAGTTTTTTCGCCTCAATGATCGAAGCAATTTTTTGTATATACGTCGGAATATCTTTCGGCGCGCCGATCCGCTCGATCCTGCCTTCCGCCGGAAAAATCTTTTTCCCGACCGCATTCGCGCCGCAGGCAATGTTGTCCGAAATCTCCTCCATCACGTCCACATTATAAATGCAAGCTTTGCCAGGTTTCGTCCAGCCGGTATTTTCACAATTCCCCGCCATGTATTTCTGCCTGTACATGTAATACGGTTCATACCCGGCCCCGCTCAGTTTTTCACGCGAATAGGCGATCATCTCCGAGATCCCCGATACACAAAGATACGACTCCTCTTCCTTGAGTTTCGCTCCCTTTTTCAAGCACAGCGTATGCACCGTGATATTTTCGGGCGAAAGCGCCACGGCTTTGTCAATGCTCTCGCAAAATTCCCCGACCGTTTCGCCCGTAAGCCCCGCGATCAGATCGCAATTCACGTCAAAGCCGAATTTCTTTGCCATTTCAAACGCCCTGTAAATATCTGCCGACGTGTGATTCCGTCCGATCCTCTGCAATGTAGCGTCACTGAAACTCTGGGGATTTACACAAATACGGGTCACGCCGTAATCTTTCAGCATCTGCAGCTTTTCGTCCGTGAACACATCCGGACGTCCCGCTTCCACCGTGTACTCGGCACACT
>QAKO01000017.1 GCA_003343765.1 Bacillota bacterium
GATTCGGACGGGCAAGGCGCGGCATTTGCGGACATAACCTATAGCTTTTATCCTGTTTTTTGTGATTTCTTCAACATTCCCCGGCGCATTTTGCCGCTGGAAGATGATTTTACGCTGGATCTTTCCAAACTTACGAAGATGCAGGCGCAGGGTGTGATCGTTGCAAACCCCAACGCACCGACAGGGATCGGGATCGGCTTATCCGAAATGGAAAAGTTCATCGCGGAAAACGACCGCATTGTCATTGTAGACGAAGCGTATATGCCTTTTTTCAATGAAAGTGCGGTACCGCTGACGAAAAAATATAAAAATCTGCTGGTTGTCAAGACCTTTTCCAAAGGTTATTCACTGGCGGGGCTTCGCTGCGGATATGCGATCGGGGATGCAACTCTGATTTCGGGGCTCGAGCGCTGCCGCGACAGTTTTAATTCCTACCCTGTGGACAGGATCTGTCAGGCCGTGTGCGCGGCGGCGATTGCAGACAAGGACTATTATTCACAAAAAAACGCCCTCGTCATATCCGAGCGTGAACGTCTGGAAAGGGAGCTTTCTGCGCGCGGGTTCACGGTTCTTCCGTCCAAAGCGAATTTTGTGTTTGCAAAGCATGCGGACAAAGGCGGAAAAGAAATTTATTCGGCTCTGCGCGAACGTGGCGTTCTGGTGCGCTATTTCAATAAACCGCGCATTTCGGATTTTTGCAGGATCACGGTAGGTTCCGCGGCCGAAAACGACGCGCTTCTCACCGCATTGGATGATTTTTTGAAATAACCGCTTAATACTGAAGGCAATATTTTTGGAAATAACTGTATAATGTTGCGGGCAGTATTTTTTTGAATAACCGTTTCATGTTTCGGATAATATTTTGAAAATAACCGATGAGGTTTTGTAAGGCAACCCGAACGTTGCAAAAATGCAGGCGCATTATTTTAAATCTTTTTGTTTGCGGCTGAAAGAGATCGTGGTTTGGAATTTGCGGAAAAAGCGTCGGCCGATGCCCGTATGGGCGGCAGGCTCTTCTTGAAATACGAAAGAAAAGAATCAAACGGGAAGAGATTTCGGAGTATTCGGATGAGCGGATCGCTTTTGGAAGAAGTAAAAAAAGAGCTGGCATCGCGGGGAGCGGAAACAAGAATTTTGAGTGCCGATAGGGAGCTTGCGTCGATGTTTCGAGCGTATATCCCGACAGGCAGCCGCGCAGTTTTTCTGTATTCGCAAGAGGGGAAACGTTCGGTAACGGAGTATCTTCTGCGCAGTCTGGAAAGTTTTTTGCCGATCTGCGTTTCGGTGCAGGGCGGAGACTGGGCGAGTATTTTTTCATTGCCCGACGATATCCGTGTTGCGGTCGGATACGGAAGCGAAGCAATTTTTGCCGCCCGTTTTTTTGCGACCGTGCGTGGCTGTATGAGCGTTGCCGTGCCGTCTTCCCCGTCGGCGGAAGGATGTTTTGAAAAGCAGGCTCCCGACCCGTTTGCGGGGTATCCGTTGGAATATGCCGATTTTGTGATTGCCGACGGGAATTGTATGCGTCATCAGTTCGGACAGACGCTTGCCGAAACTTCACTTGCCGCACTGTGTGCGGAAGAGTTGCGCACGGACGCTCTGTTTTCGGGCAATCGCTATGATATTTCCGCCCTGGAAAGGGTGGCGGAAGCGGTGCGGGAAGCCGGTACGGAGAACGATCCGTCTTTGGAAAAACTTTTTTTTGCTTCCGCCCTGTACAAATTGATCCTTGACGGATTTCCTGATTTTGCTTGTTGCGGGATGGTTTCGTTTTTAAACAGACGTATGCCGCAAAACAAATCAAAAAGTGCTTATGCGGTATTGCGGTACTGCGTACAAAGATATGTGTCTTTTTGCAAAGGCGCAAGGCCGCGGCCCTTTTATGTTCCCGATTATGCAGGGCGGATGCGCCGTGCGGCGGAAGAGGCGGAAGTTCCGCCTGACGTGGTTTTTAAGAATGTTACAGTGCCGCATGCGGAAGAAAGTTTTGCAAGGGTGCGCATTTTTTTGGAAAGCCGACGGAAAATGTGCGTGTCGGCGGCGTTGCTTTCGGACTTTGTGCAAAAAGTAGCGCGCGGGTATTACATAGCGGAGCAGTCCGTACTGCCGCAGTTTCCGTTGTCGGAGGCGTACGATCTTTCGGCGGAACTGACACCTCTTCTTTCGGTTCCCGTGCTGGAACGTGAGTTCGGGCTTTTGTGCCGGGAAGAAAAAAGGTGCGCGTCGGGTGTTTAGAAAATACGCATCGGGTTCTTTCAGTGAGCCGCTCCGATATTGTTGCGGCGGAAAGGGTTGCGAAGGGAAAAGAGAATGCCATATATACAAATGAATTGCAAAAATTGCGGGGCGCCTTTGGAACGGCAGGGCGATGTTTTTGTCTGCGGTCATTGCGGATCGCGTGTTTTTCGAATTCTGGATGCGAAGATCGAGGCTGGGCAGGATATCTTGAGTCGCGAAGAATTTGAAAAAGCGTTGCAAGAGCAGAAAAATACAGCGGGAGCGGATTTGGGGGATGTTCTGCGGCGGTTCGATGCGGGATCGGGGCTTTTGAATGCGCAGTTGAAGCAGGCTTCTGTTTTATTGCACGACGGCAAGCCGTATGCGGTTGAAGAAGCTTTGGAAGGCGTTCCGGATACGATATTTGCGGCGGAGCGTCTGCGGTTGCTGGCGCAGACAGGGGCGAAAGACGAACAGAGCCTTTCCATGTGGGCGGGTGATCTTCGTTCTTCGGAACATTTTGAGCGCGTGATGGCACTTGCCGATTTTGAGCAAAAGCGGGTTTACGAACACATTGCGGCGGTGTGCGAAGAGAATAAAAAGATCGCGGACGAGATCGCGCAGGGCAACAAACTCATGAAGGCGCAGGCATACGAGGATGCCGAACGGTATGCGGCGGTGATGTGCGGATTTTATCCTGCAAAATCGCGGGCGTGGGAACTGCTGATCGCGGCGCGTTGCGCGAAAGACGAAAATTACGATCCTGCGCGCGATCTGGAATTTTTTATGCGTTGTCCGGATTTTGAGATGACTTACGGGCGGCCTTTGGACGGCGTCTTACCGCAGAACGTCAGCCCGATCATCCGCGATCGGGTACGGGAAACAGAAAGAAAAAAACAGAAATCGGCGGCTTTTTGGAAAAAAGCGGTAGCTTCCGCGATCACCCTTGCCGGCCTTGCCGTCCTGGCGCTCGTGTGGGCGTTCCTGGAAAAACTGTTTTCCTGATCGGGAAAGTGTGAATGGTTTTAAAAAATAAAACGTCTCTTTAAAAACAAAAATAAAGAAAGCGCGGCGCGCAAAATACATTTGCGCGCCGCGCCTGCAAAATCGGGCATTGTCCCAACATAAGCGCCCTCCGGCTCAGCCGGAGGGCGCTTATGTTGGATGGAAAAGTTAAACCTCAAGCCGCGTCTTGCAAACGGATTTGCCTGCCGCGGGAAGTATCAGTTTTCACTGCGTTCTTCAAGGGGGACGTACTTACGCCGTTTTGCGACGGCCTGGTAGCCGGGGCGGATGATCTTTCCTCCGTTTGTGATCTCTTCCATGCGGTGGGCAGACCAGCCCGCGATACGCGAAACCGCAAAGAAGGGTGTATAAAGTTCGCGGGGGAGATTGAGCATATCGTAGACGAAGCCCGAATAGAAGTCCACGTTTGCGGCGACGCCTTTATAAATTTTTCTTTTTTCGGCGATGAGTTCGGCGGCTGCCTGCGCGACATAGTTGCGCATTTCGTATTCTTTTTCCATATGTTTTTCGGCGGCGAGTTTTTCCGCGAAGGATCGGAGAATATCGGCGCGCGGGTCGGAAAGCGAATACACGGCGTGACCCATACCGTAAACGAGTCCGGTGTGATCGTAAGCGTCTTTATCGAGAATACGTGCGACGTAATCTTTGAGTTTGCCGCGGTCGAAGTCTGGCACGTTGGCTTTGATGTTGTCGAACATTTCGCAGACTTTGATGTTGGCGCCGCCGTGTTTAGGGCCTTTGAGAGAGCCGAGAGATGCCGCAACCGACGAATACGTATCCGTTCCGGAAGATGTTACGACGTGTGTGGTGAACGTGGAGTTGTTACCGCCGCCGTGTTCGGCATGAAGCACGAGACACAGATCGAGTACTTCCGCTTCCAGCTCGGTGTATTTGCAGTCCTCGCGGAGCATATAGAGAATATTTTCGGCGGTAGAAAGTTCTTTGCGCGGTTTATGAATGAACAGCGACGCGTCCGAATGGTAATACTGATATGCTTTCTGGCTGTAAACGGTGAGCAGCGGGAATTGAGCGATCAGCTGCAGTGACTGCCGCAGAACATTTTTCTTGGAGATATCGTCCGCCTTCGGATCGTATGAGTACAGGGAAAGCACGCACCGTGCGAGCATGTTCATCATGTCTTTGGAAGGTGCTTTCATGATAATATCGCGGACGAATGAGGGGGGCAGTGTGCGGAAATCGCCTAAAATCTCGCAAAACCGCTTCAGCTGCGATTCAGAGGGCAGCTGCCCGAACAAAAGAAGGTACGTCGCTTCTTCAAAATCGAAACGGCGTCCCATCGCTCCTTTTACGAGCTCGCGCACGTTTATGCCGCGGTAATACAGTTCTCCGTCGGCGGGGATCTTGTTCCCGTCGGCATCCTTTCCGAAAGCGACGATTTCAGAGATCTCTGTCAGACCGCAGACCACGCCGTTTCCGTTGATGTCGCGCAGACCGCGCTTTACGTCGTATTTTTCGTAAAGTTTGGGATTGATAATGTCGCTTTTGCTCGCCATTTTGGTGAGCTCCATGATGTCTTGTGAATACTTGGAATATTTATTTAATACGTGTTCTCGGATTTCTGAATACTCCATGACAACCTCCTTGCGGCAATATTTTAAAATTATTCATATTTGTGTAATTTTATTCATTATAACACACTTGGAAAAAAAAGTCAAGTCAGGTAATTTTTCAAGGATTTTGCGGCATATTCTGAAGACAAGGGAAATTATTTTATCAAAAAATATTGCCGTTTGCGGCGTTTTTTATGCGGAAATATACAGCCGATACGCAAAGCACCGAAAAAATTTGAAAGGGAACGTTAATATATTAAAAAATTTATTGAAAATTGTTTGTTATTGTGATAGAATAATAGTGTTGAACAATATAAAACGGGGAAGTGTACGCTTTACCCGATTACATCGGAGGTAGGTTTCATTGGCTAAGAAAATCGACGTGCCGTTTAACGGAACGAAAGAGCAGGAAGAGAAGCTGCGCGCGGAGCTTGCTCAGCTGAAAAAGCGCGGCGATAACGGATTGATGATCGCGGCGTTGCAGAAGGCGCAGGATATTTACGGGTATCTGCCTGAAGCGGTGCAGCAGATCATAGCGGACGAACTGGGGGTATCCTTGGCGGAAGTATACGGAGTTGCGACGTTTTATGCGCAGTTTTCGTTGTATCCGAAGGGGCAGTACAAGATCGGGGTATGTCTCGGAACGGCATGTTATGTCAAAGGTTCGGGGGATGTTTATAAAAAGATCTGCGACACGCTGAAGATCGAAGGCGGGCAGTGTACGGACGATCTGAAGTTTTCGCTGGACGCAACGCGTTGTATCGGCTGCTGCGGATTGGCGCCGGTCATGACGGTGAACGATGACGTATACGGAAAAGTGAGCGTAGAAGAAGTCGAAGGGATCCTGGCGAAATACAGGGACTAAGATGCGTGAGTTAGCGCTGAACGTTCTGGATATCACGGAAAATTCGCTGTCGGCAGGGGCGAAGAACATTGCGATCGCGCTGCGTGCCGATTTTGAGAGGGATGAAATGGAGATCCGTATCCGCGATGATGGTTGCGGAATGGATGCTCAAATGCTTGCACGTGTGACCGATCCGTTTACGACGACGCGTACGACGCGCAAAGTCGGAATGGGGTTGCCGCTGTTCAAGTTTTCGGCGGAAAGCGCGGGCGGAGATTTTTCCGTGAAATCGGAGAAGGGGAAAGGAACCGAGGTATGCGCACGGTATAAGATCGGGCATATCGATCGTATGCCGCTGGGGGATTTCGGCGGAGTGATTCTGCAGCTGATCACCATGAACCCGGACGTTGATTTTCTCGTGAGCGTGGAAAGCGACGGGAAAAAGGCGGTACTGGATACGAAAGAATTCCGTGCGGTACTGGAGGGAATTCCTCTGGACGCGCCGCAGGTGCGCACCTTTTTGCGGGATTACATACAAGAAAATTTAGTTACCATATATGGAGGTAGGTTATGAAGAGTTTGGAAGAACTGCGGGCGTTGCGGGAAAAGATGAAATCGCAGACAGACAATCGCAGTGTAGCCGGATCGGATGAAACGGTTATAAAAGTGGGGATGGCGACGTGCGGGATCGCGGCGGGCGCGCGGCCGGTTTTAGACGCACTGTTGGAAGAAGCGGATAAAAGACATCTGCACAATGTGAGCATATCGCAGACGGGATGCATCGGGATGTGTCGTCTGGAGCCGATCGTTGAAATATTCAGAGACGGTCAGAAATTTACATACGTGCATATGACGGCAGACAAAGCGCGCAAGGTCATGAATGACCATGTCGTGAACGGGAATCCGTGCAAGGAATACCTGATCAGCGAGAATTAAGGGCGGAGGAGATAAGACCAAATGTTCAGATCACACATACTCGTTTGCGGCGGTACGGGCTGTACTTCCGGCAATTCCATGAAGATATACGATGCGCTCGTCGACCGCGTGCAGAAAGCGGGTCTGGAAAACGAAGTGCATGTCACAAAAACGGGCTGTTTCGGGCTTTGCGCGTACGGGCCGATCATGATCGTCTATCCGGAAGGAGCGTTCTATTCGCAGGTAAAACTGGAAGACGTCGATGAAATTTTTAACGAACACATTGTAAAAGGGCGCATCGTGACGCGGCTTCTCTACAAGGAGACGGTGGGGGAAGACGGCAGTATCAAGGCGCTCAACGACACGAATTTCTATAAAAAGCAGCATCGTGTCGCGCTCAGAAACTGCGGCGTGATCAACCCTGAAAAGATCGAAGAATACATTGCGTACGACGGGTACGAAGCGCTCGGCAAAGTGCTTACGGAAATGACGCCGCAGGACGTTATCGACGTGATCTCGAAATCGGGATTGCGCGGCCGCGGCGGCGCGGGCTTCCCGACGGGCAGGAAATGGCAGTTTGCGAAGAATTCGGTCGGAAACAAGAAATATGTGTGCTGTAATGCCGACGAAGGCGACCCGGGCGCATTCATGGACCGTTCCATTCTGGAAGGTGATCCGCATGCGGTCATTGAAGCAATGGCGATTGCGGCGTATGCGATCGGAGCAGACCAGGGTTTCATTTATGTACGTGCGGAATATCCGATCGCGGTACAGCGTCTGACGATTGCGATCAGACAGGCTCGCGAATACGGACTGTTGGGTAAAAACATTTTCGGAACGAAATTCAATTTCGATCTCGATATCCGTCTCGGCGCGGGCGCGTTTGTCTGCGGCGAAGAGACGGCGTTGATGACGTCCATTGAAGGGCATCGCGGCGAACCGCGTCCCCGTCCTCCGTTCCCTGCGGTCAAGGGATTGTTCGGCAAGCCGACCATTCTCAACAACGTGGAAACGTATGCGAACGTTCCGCAGATCATTCTGAAGGGTGCGGACTGGTTTGCTTCGATGGGTACGGAAAAGAGCCGCGGCACGAAAGTATTTGCGCTCGGCGGAAAGATCCACAATACGGGTCTGGTCGAGATCCCGATGGGCACGACCATGCGCGAAATCATTTACGATATCGGCGGCGGCTGTCCGAACGGAAAGAAATTCAAAGCGGCGCAGACGGGCGGGCCTTCCGGCGGCTGTATTCCCGCACATCTGATCGATACGCCCATCGATTACGACAACCTGATCAAGATCGGTTCGATGATGGGATCGGGCGGTCTGATCGTCATGGATGAAGACAACTGTATGGTCGACATCGCGAAGTTCTTCCTGGAATTCACGGTAGATGAGAGCTGCGGTAAATGTACGGCATGCCGTATCGGTACGAAACGGTTGTACGAAATGCTCTGCAAAGTGACGGACGGTACCGCCACGCTGGAAGATCTCGACAAGATGGAAGAGCTTTGCTACTATATCAAAGAGAATTCTCTGTGCGGATTGGGGCAGACGGCTCCCAACCCCGTGCTTTCCACACTGCATTATTTCAGGGATGAGTACGAAGCGCACGTGCGCGACAAGCGCTGCCCTGCAGGCGTCTGCAAGAAGCTGCTGCGTTATCAGATCGTGGCGGACAAGTGCAAAGGCTGTACGCTCTGTGCGCGCAACTGTCCGGCGGGAGCGATCACGGGTACGGTCAAAGAACCGCACGTCATCGATCCGAACAAGTGCATCAAGTGCGGCGTGTGTATGGAAAAATGCCGTTTCGGCGCGATCATCAAGGCATAACGGCGGAGGATTACAGAGATTATGGTACATTTGAAAATAAACAATATTCCCGTAGAAGTTAAAGAGGGGACGACGATACTGGAAGCGGCGAAGATCGCCGGCATCAACATTCCGACCCTGTGCTATCTGAAAGAGATCAACGAGATCGGCGCCTGCCGTATCTGTGTTGTGGAAGTAAAGGGCGCTCGCTCGCTCGTGGCGGCCTGTGTGTATCCCGTCAACGAAGGGATGGAAGTATTCACGAATACCGAAAAGGTGCGTAAATCCCGTAAAACCACGCTGGAACTGCTCTTGTCCGATCATAAGAAAGAATGCCTTTCCTGCGTGCGTTCTACAAATTGCGAACTGCAGAAACTTTCCAACGAATACGGTTGCGACGAAAACCGCTTTAAGGGTGCGCGCACCGAGTGTGAGCAGGATACGTCGACGAGTTATCTCGTCCGCGACAATGAAAAGTGCATTCTCTGCCGCCGTTGCGTGGCGGTCTGCAAGAAAGTGCAGGAAGTGGCGGTCATTTCGCCTGCGCGCCGCGGTTTCAATACGCACATTGCATGTGCGTTCGAAGCGGATCTGAACGACGCTCCCTGCGTGGCATGCGGACAGTGCGTGGCGGTTTGCCCGACGGGTGCATTGCACGAACGCGAAGAAATCGACAACGTCCGCGATGCGATCAACAATCCCGAAAAGGTTGTCATTGTTGCGGCGGCACCTGCCGTGCGTGCGGCGATCGGTGAAGAATTCGGGTATCCCATCGGCACCAATACGGAAGGCAAGATGTTCACGGCAATGCGTATGCTCGGGTTTGACAAAGTGTTCGACGTCAATTTCGGCGCAGACCTTACCATTATGGAAGAATCGACCGAACTTCTCGACCGCGTGACGAATAAGGGCGTTTTGCCTATGTTCACGAGCTGTTCGCCCGGTTGGATCCGTTATGTGGAATATTATTATCCCGAACTCATTCCCAATCTTTCCTCCTGTAAATCGCCTATGCAGATGACGGGTGCTACGGTCAAGACGTACTGGGCGCAGAAAGAAGGGATCGATCCGAAAAATATTTATTTTGTCGGAGTCATGCCCTGTACGGCGAAAAAATTTGAAAAAACGCGTGCGGATCAGAATGCGAGCGGATATCCCGATGTCGACGCGGTGCTTACCACGCGCGAACTTGCAAAAATGATCAAGACGTCTGGTATTATTTATAACGAACTGCCTGACAGTACTTTTGATAATCCTTTGGGCGAGTTTACGGGCGCAGGCGTTATTTTCGGTGCGACGGGCGGCGTTATGGAAGCGGCTCTCCGTACGGCGGCGGAAAAATTGACGGGAAAACCTTTGGATAACGTCGAATTCAAAGCAGTGCGCGGAATCAAGGGGATCAAGGAAGCGGAATACGACCTCAACGGCGTGAAAGTCAAAGTTGCGGTGGCGTCCGGTCTTACCAATGCGAAACAGCTTTGCGAAAAGATCAAGAAGGGCGAATGCGACTATACGTTTGTGGAAGTAATGTGCTGCCCCGGCGGATGCGTGAACGGCGGCGGTCAGCCGATCCAGAGCGCGTATGTGCGCCGTAACGTCGATTTGCGTTCCAAACGTGCGAAAGCATTGTACGACGAAGATAAGAAGGCAAAGATCCGCAAGAGCCATGAAAACGAAGCGGTCATGTCGCTTTACAAAGAATTTTTCGTCGAACCCGGTTCGCACAAAGCGCATGAGATTTTGCATACATCCTATGTAGACAGAAAAAACAAGTAAAGAACTGAGCATGAATACAGCCGGACCGAACGGTCCGGCTGTATGTATAGTGCATGGTATAATTTTGTAAAATGATTATAAAAAAGGTCAACAAATAAGGCATTTAAAGCGTAGTGAAATTTGTGCCGTTGTGGGAGAGATAACAGAGTTGCGCGTCTCAAAAAAATTTTTAAATAATTATAACGGAAACGCAGAAAGTTGTTTGCAGAGTTATTTGTCTGCAACGGAAGAATATTACCGAGGGAATAAAGATATTTCTCGTTTTGTAAAAGATGAAATAAATGTTTTGCGTATTTTGATCGGTCGGGGAGAGAGTGCGGAAACAGTGATAAAGCGGATGAATTATCGTGCCGATACTGATTTTTTTCGAAAAAGCGGCAGGGCATACCCTTTGGATACTGCGGCTAAACTTTATCAAAGAAAAAAATTTTAAAATTTTGTCGCAAAACTCTTGACATTCTTTCGCAATGAATATATAATAGCGTTAGCACTTAAGAGATGAGAGTGCTAACATTGTAAAAAAACAAGTGCCAAAGTAACGCGGGGTGAAGCGGCAATGAAGATGTCCGACCGAAAGAAGAAAATTTTACAGATTGTTGTAGATGAATACATCAACACGGCTGTACCGGTTTCGAGCAAGAGCATTGCGGAGAAGCATCTGACGGACGTAAGTTCGGCGACGGTGCGTAACGAGCTTGCGTCGTTGGAGGAGCTTGGGTATCTGACGCAGTTTCACACATCGGGCGGGAGAGTACCGTCGCCGCAGGCGTATCGGTTTTATATCGAGGAGCTGATGGAGAAGGGGAACTTATCCGAGAGTGATCTTGATTATATTGAGAGTGCGTTTTCGGGGAAGTCAAACGATGTAGAGCATCTGGTGAAGAGCGTATCGAAAGTGATCAGTGAGCTGACGGATTACACGTCGGTGGGGATCGGGCCGCACGCAGATGAAGAGCGGATCAAGAACATAGCGCTTTTATCTTGCGGAGACGGGAACGCGCTTTTGGTGATTGTAACGGGGATGCGGATTCTGCGGGACAGTTTTATCGAGATACCGGAAGGAATGACGGACGACGAACTGGAGAATGCATCGAAGGTGATCGCGAAGCTGTTTGAAGGCAAAGCGTTGTCGGAGATCAGGGAAGTGGAAGAGGAAGTGTTGGCGGAATTCGGGCAGTACCGACAGGTGATGCACGAAGTGATCGTCGCGCTGAAGTCATACACGAGACCGAGGGATGAAGACGTAGTGCTTTCGGGGGCTGAGAAGATATTCAATCATCCCGAGTATGATGATATAGACAATGT
>QAKO01000104.1 GCA_003343765.1 Bacillota bacterium
TTCGCGCAAAAACATGCGCGCAATCGTGCCGGCTGCCACCCGCACTGCCGTCTCTCTGGCGGAAGCGCGCTCCAGAATGTTCCGTGCGTCTGTCTGATCGTATTTAAGCACACCGGAAAGATCCGCATGACCCGGGCGGACTTTCGTGAGCCGCCTTGCCGTTACGTCCGCACCGTACGGAGACATGTATTCTTCCCAGTTCTTATAATCTTTATTTTCGACCGTCAGGCACACCGGACTGCCCAGCGTGAGCCGGTTACGTACCCCCGAAAGGATCTGCACAGTGTCCGATTCGATTTTCTGCCGAGCACCCCTGCCGTATCCGCCCTGGCGCATCGCCAAATAACGGTTGATCTCTTCCGCGTCGATTTCAAGATTGGAAGGCAAACCCTCTATGATTGCCGTCAATGCCCTGCCGTGCGATTCTCCGCTCGTCATCCATCTGATCATTTTTTCTTTCCGCCTTTTTATGTTCAGCCAACGGAAGTTATCGCATAACTTCCGTCACGCCCTATTGTCAATAGTATGTTTCCCATTTCGTCCGTCCGATAAAACTCCGCCTCCGGAAAAGCTCCCTCCAGATTTTCAATCGGCGTCAGATTCGGATGTCCGTATGTATTTCCTGCCCCGCAACTGATAAATATTTCCGCAGGCTTACAGTATTCCGCCAGTTTCTCCCCTGTCGAAGAAGAACTCCCGTGATGACCAGCCTTCAGAAAATCTAAATTCTCCAAACGCGGCGCCAACGTTATCCTTCCACTGTCGGTCTCCGTTTCCAGTTCGAACACAACTCCGTCCGTCGCTTTAAAATCGTCGATGATCTTGTCCTCCACGCGTTCCGAAGCATCGCCCGTCAGCAACAGGCGTCTCCCTGCATATTCAAAGTACACGACCGCCGATGTATCGTTGATCGCCTCGGATTCAGGCACTCCGTCTTGTCCGTTATAAAAACTGTCATCAATTTCCGGCGAAAACGGAGAAAGCCACATCCCATAATAAAAACAATCAATATCTTCTGAAACGATCGTCTGCAAAGTATGAGAGATCTCCGTATCCGTTCCCGTATCTTTCAAAGCCTCGGCAAAGGACGCATATGCCGTATTCACGTTCTCATCTTCCGTATAAGGAACAAATACCTTCTTCGCTCCGAAACAACGCAGCACATCATCCAATCCGCCTGCATGATCCGAATCGGTATGCGTCAGCAACAGATAATCAAATTCTTCGATCCCCAACGCAAAACAATACCCCAGGATTTTCCTTGTCCCGCTCTCCTTTCCGTCTCCGCCATCGATCATCATCGTCCTGCCGTCCGGAAACTCAATCACCGTACAATCTCCCTGGCCCGCATCCAAAAAATGAATGCGCATTTCGCCTGCCTGACGTTCTGAAATTTCAGGCCGCTCCGTCAATGCCCACACATACGGCAACGGAAACACGAACCGATCGACCACGATCGCCGCCGAAAGAACCACCGCAGCCATTGCCAACGCCCATATCCGCCGTCGGATCCGCTTCTTCTTTCGGCTTGCGCTCCTCGGCTCCGATAACGCTCTGCGTATCCTTTCCGTCTCGTCCGCACGCTCTTTTGTTTGTTTTCCCATCTTTTTCTATGCTTTTGTATAAACCCGCTATTCTTCCGAATTTGCCTGCTTCCATGCCCCGACGCCGTTTCTTAATGTGCCGCCTGCTTCGCTTTGCCGCCGTGTATCGCACGCAGGATCTCTCCCATCCGATCCTGCGCGCAGGCATACCCGATATCATACATCTGCGCGCCGTACTGAATATCGATCGCTTTAAAATCTTTCAGATCCGGTTCCAGAAGTATATCACATTTTTCAAACCCTGTCTGATGTATCGTCTTTCTTCCGCCGTCCGCCGCTATAAACTGTGTTTCCCGATAACTCTCCGCCGGGGATAACGCGATCCCGATCACAAGATCCGCACCCAACATCCGCGCCGCATCCCCGGGAATCGCATTGCAGAACGCACCGTCCGCATACTTTTCTCCGTCGATCTCCAAACCCTGGAAAAGAGGGGGCATGGACGAAGACGCCAAAACCGCCCTCGCCGCATTTCCTTCCGTCAGAACTCTCTGCGTTCCGTCCGATACCTTTGTCACGATCGCACAAAACGGCTTTTCCAATTCGGAAATATCACACCCGCCCAGCGCGTCGTCAACGACCGGTACCACAGGCTCCAGACTGCCTTTCAGCATCGCTCCGATCACCGCACCGCCGTAAGCCGAACCCGTCATCAAACCTACGATATCCTGGGAACTGTAACCGCGCGCGCTCAGTGCGCCCACGATCGCTCCCGCCGACGTCCCTGCAAACACATCAAATACGATCCCGTTTTCCGCAAAAGCCTGCAAGGCGCCCAAATGCGCCATGCCTTTCGCTCCGCCGCTCCCCAGCGCAAGCCCGATCGTTTTCTCTTTCTTTTTGCGGAAAACCTGCAAAAATTTACGCTCAGTCATCCAGCACCAACGCACACGCGCCCCACATTCCTGCATCGTTTCCCAGATCAGCGCGCACGATCGCCAACGGAATCCTGTCAAAACCTACAAACAAATGCTCGTCCACATACCTGCGCACCGGCTGCAACAAATAATCACCTTCTCCCGACACGCCTCCGCCGACAATGATCGCCTGCGGACGGAATAAGTTTACTAAATTGAGAATCCCTTCACTCAGATACATTATGTAATTTTTCACCACATCCCGAGCCGCCAGATCTCCCTCCTTAGCCGCCGTGAACGCTGTTCTGCCGTCTACCTGTTCGGGCGACCCCGCCAGCTTCCACATGGAAGAATCCTTGTGCTCGAACATCGCCCGCTTGGTATCCCGTATCAACGCCGATGCAGACGCGTATTGCTCAAAGCAGCCGCGCCTTCCGCACGGGCAGGGTATCCCCCCTACGACCAACGTCATATGCCCGGCTTCCGCCGCTCCGCCGCGAAAGCCTTCGAAAATCTTTCCGCCCAGTATGATCCCGCTGCCGACTCCCGTGCCTAGCGTGATGAAAATACTGTTTTCATACTTCTTTCCCGCGCCGAACCTCGCTTCGCCCAGCGCAGCCGCATTCGCGTCGTTGGAAATTTTTACGTTCAGCCCGTTCAGTTTCTCAGAAAGATCCGCCGCAAGATTTTTATTTTCCCAGCCGAAATTCGTCCAGGACAAGACGATCCCGTCTTTCCCGTTGATGATCCCGGGTGAACCGACTCCCACGCCGCACAGCGACGCGAACGGCACTTTACCTTTTTCGCATACCTTTTTCACTAATTCCGCAAGATTGGTTACCGTCGCAGCGTATCCTTCTTCTTTGCTCGTTTTGACCGTATCTTTAACGATCAGCTTGCCGGCATCGTCAAAAAGTCCTGCCTTTGCACTCATTCCGCCCAGATCAATCCCAACAAAATATTTTCCCGCCATTTCTGCTTTACTCCTCATTTTTTTCTAACATTGCAAGCACTCCTGCCGTACCGGTTTCCTCCGCAGCACACCGCAATTTCCGCACAAGCTCCCTGTCGGGTGCCTCTGAAAACTGCTCCGAACGCTTGGTAAAAGATCTCGAAAAATCAAACGCGGGTATGATCCCTTCCGCCGCCGTTTCACGGCTGAAACTAAATACCGCATTCGCTGCCGCTTCAAATTCGCCCTTTTCAGTCTCCGCTGTTTCTTCATCCGGATACGTCGCGATCACCGTTAAAGATCCGCCGCCCGAAAGTTTTCTTGCAAGAGCAAATAACCTTTTCCCGTTCAGCAATCCGCTTTCCCGATCGCCGCTCAGCTTTTCCGAGGCTTGCACGTACGCGCGCAACGAATCGACAAGTAAAACCACGTCTTGCCCCGCTTCCGCAAGCCGCTTCGCGCGTTCCGCCGCAAGATGCGCCGCACGCACCCGCCTTTCAAACGTACAGTCAAACGCTTCCGAAAAAACACAGCTCCCCGCTACCGCCGCTTTATACTCACCGTTCTCTTCCGGCCTCTGCCCCAACAAAAGACAAATAACGTGTGCCTTTTTCGCCACGCTCTTTCCGAATTCCTGCAAAAACGCAGTCTTCCCCGTTCCCGACGGTGCAAGCACCAATACCCGCTGGCCTTTCCCGACCGGACAAAGAATGTCCGCCGCCCGAAAAACCGCATTTTCTGATACGGATAAATCATACCGCTCGCAAGGATATTCCGCCGCAAGTTCTTCAAATCTCCGCCGCTCCACAAATACAGGCGCTCTGCCTTCGATCGCCGCAATCTGCATCAGCCGCGGTCTTTCTCCCTGCGCCTGCGCCACGTACCCGCTGATCATGTCGCCTTCCCGTATATTGAAATCCTTGATCAGCTTCTCGTCAATTTCAGGAAAATCCATGCACGTATCTTCATTTTGCAGACAAAGACGCCAGTATCCTTTCCCGCAATTCTCTGCAATGCCTGTATACGCTTCATCTTTATACCCATACACACGAGACGAATCAGCACTGTCATGAAAACTGCTCTTTCCCGGCTCTACCGCCCGATAATCATACGGCATTTTTCTTTTGCATTCGTCGATGATCGACTGCAGCTGCGCTATGCTCTCCCCCGATGCGTCGCTCGCCTTCACACGCGCCCCGCGGTGACTGCGCTGTTCCGGATCACTCATCCCCGACGCGGCACCGATGATCCTCAATATCAATGCATGTTTCCGCTCCGCCGTCGGCGCATTCACCCCGAATGCCCGCGCCAGATTTCTGACTTCATAAATGTTTTTTCCGTTCAGATGCGAGTACGCCGCGCCAAAAATTTCCAGCAACTGCTTTTCTTCCATGTCATCTCCTCTCGGGTATCCATATCTTCCCGCTTTGCACGTCCATCGGAATCACACTGCCGATCCGTTCGCACTTATCCGTCAGCTTTTCCAAAACCGTCGCAGGGGCTATGTCCAGCATACAGTCTTTGCACTTAAAATGCATCGCACACGTCGCCTTCGGCTGCAATCTTTCGATCAGCTCCAACGCCCCTTTCGCATCGATCGTATATACACCGCCGATCGGCACCATCAACAGATCCAACCCCTTCAGGTTTGCCGCCAGCGAATCCGATATCCGCTCTCCGATATCCCCCATGTGACAGATCCGCTTCCCGTCCGCTTCCATGACAAATATAACATTTTTGCCGCGCTTCGCTCCCTTTACGTCGTCATGAAAACTTCCGTATCCCGTCACCTTGATCCCGCCGCAACGGTATTCCCCAGGCTCCGAAATCACGTCCGTATACCCGCGTACGCCTTGCACATACCCGTGATCAAAATGAAAATGACTGCATAGTACATGATCCGCTTCTACAGCAGACATTTCATACCCGATCCCCGTATAAGGATCCGTCACCAACCTTGTCCCGTCTTCCGCCGTGATCAGAAAACTTGAATGCCCCAGATACGCAACTTCCATCCCCTTACTCCTTTATCTTTCGTTACTTTTTACTGAAAAATGTATCG
>QAKO01000033.1 GCA_003343765.1 Bacillota bacterium
TCTTCGATTTCATTGCAGCGTTGGTTGCGTTTGCGATGGTTGATATGTTCGATACGATCGGTACTTTGATGGGAACGTGCCAGGCGGCAGGCAAAGAAAGCGGCCTTCTCGACGATAAGGGAGAAGTGAAAAATATTCAGCGCGCTCTCTTGTGTGATTCGATCGCGACCTGCACGGGTGCAATTTTGGGTACTTCCACGGTTACGACGTTTGTTGAATCTTCGGCAGGTGTTGCAGAAGGCGGCAGGACGGGCTTCACGTCTTTGGTTGTTGCGATTCTGTTTGCGATTGCTATGTTCCTTAGCCCGATCGCGGCTTTGGTTCCTTCCTGTGCGACGGCAGGTGCTTTGATGTATGTCGGCGTTCTGATGATGAGAAACGTAACGGATATCGATTGGAAAGATCCGGCTGCGGCAGTTCCTGCGTTCCTGACCATTTCGATCATGAGCTTTACCTATTCTATTTCGTATGGTATTGCTGCAGGATTTCTTTCCTACACGATCATCAAACTTTGCACGGGCAAAGTTAAGGATATCAGCCCTGTTACGGCAATTCTTTCGCTGGTATTCCTGTTCACGTTCTTGTTCACGCACTAATAGTCGGATCGGAACGTAAAAATAAAAAGCAAAGAGGTCTTTTCTCTGTTTCAAGACGGGGAAAAGATCTCTTTTTTCGTGGTGACCCCGACGAGAATTTGCAAAAGGGTTTGCAAGGCACCTTGTGCGCGAACAGCAGGCGGGAAACGGAAGGAATGGGGCTGAGTAATACCCTCCACCTGCAGTTCTTTCTCCCATGAAATCCCACGAAAAAAGAGAGGTATAAAACCTCTCTTTTTTCGTGGTGACCCCGACGAGAATCGAACTCGTGTTACCGCCGTGAAAGGGCGATGTCTTGACCGCTTGACCACGGGGCCATCTATATAAACCGCATTGCTGCGGATTTTTTTGCTGATGCAAAGCAACTCAAGTGTTGCTCTCACGAACTCAGCTTGGTAATTATACCATATTAAAATAAAAAAGACAACTGTTTTTTTACAATAAAAACAATTTTTTTAAATATTTTATAATAAAAAATTTTAGTCTTTTAAATTTGGTAAAAGAAGAGCGGATAAATAAATGGCAGAAGAGTATTTGACAATTATTTACTGATAGATATATAATATCGTCAGCTTTTAATAGCGGGAGCGATATTTATGGGAATTACGAAAACGGATTATATGCGGGGAATGCAATGTCCGAGAATGTTATGGCTGGATAAGCACAAACCGGAAGAGCGGATAATACCGCCGCAAGTGCAGCAAAGACTTGATGAGGGGAATGCATTTGGGGATGCGGCGATGGGTATATTCGGTGAGTATGTGGAGACAACGGCATATAAGGAAAAAGGGAGACTGGATTTTGCGAAGATGCTGGAAAAAACGCAGGAATGTCTGCGGGACGGGACTTTAGTTATTTGTGAAGCAGCATTCCGATACTACGGAAATTATTGTGCCGTCGATATCTTGCGTAAAGTTGAAGGCGGTTACGAATTATATGAAGTGAAAGGCAGCGGAGAAGTGAAAGAGCAATTTATAAAGGACATTGGTTTTCAAAGATATATTCTTACCCGTTGCGGAATACGATTGAAAAAATGCTGTATAATTTACCATGGCGCGGAAGAACAAAATCCTTTTGTGATCGTAGACGTGAGTGCGCGGGCAAAGGAATATTCGGATACGGTAAATGATAATATCTGGCGATTGGGCAAGATTAAATTTCAGAAAGAGGAAGTAATGCAGGAGCCGGGGGAGCAATGTATGGAGCCTTATGAATGTTGGTATTATGATTATTGTCACAAGGCGAAAGAGTGAACAGAGAAAAACGGAGAAAATGAGACGCGGAAAAATTTTCCGTGTCTCATTTTGTATAAGAACGTTTCGGAAAAGAGAAGGGACGCGATTTTTGTAAGAATCTTGACAAAAGCGGAATTTAATGTATAATAGATTGTAAAGGCAAACGCACCACGAGTGAAATGTTCAAATAAATTGCAGACAGAAAGAATAAAAAGATGAGCGAGGGAGTGAGGGTGCAAAAAATACTTTTTTTGGCAAACAGTTTCGGGGAAGACTGTACTGCATATATGGAAAACATAACGCCAAGATTATTTGTCAGAAATCTTTATGTGCCTGCTTGCAGCTTAGAGCAGCACAGTGAATTTATTAAAAAGAGGGCGGAAGTATACCAATACCAGAAAGATGCTGTTATGATCGGCGATAAGCCTGTCAGTGCGAATGATGCTTTTGAGTTTGAAAAATGGGATTCTATTGTTTTGCAGCAGGCAAGCTTTCTGGCGGGGAAATACGATTCCTATTATCCTTATTTGACTGAAATTATTCAATATATAAAGGGAGTGTGTCCGCAAGTAAAATTAATTTTCAACGAAACGTGGTCGTATGAAACAGGTTCGCCGCACGAAAAGTTTTATTTGTATGGGAATGATTCGGCTGAAATGATTCGGCAGGTTCGTCGGACCTGTGAGCGGGTTGCGGAAGAAAACAAAATGCCGTTGATACGTACGGGAGAATTTATTCAAAAGTTGCGGCGGCTGAAAGTTTTTCAAGACGGTAGTTTGTGTCGGGATACATATCATTTAAGTACAGAATACGGACGATATGCGGCCGGAGCGTTTTTTGTCAGACATTTTGGAGAAGACATTTCGCCGGATTTTATTCCGGAGAATGCGCAGGCGGACAAAATCCGGTTAATACGGGAGAATCTTATAAAGATTGAAAGTCATGAATGAGTTTTTTGAGGAAGCGAAGAAAGTAAAAGTGATTCCTGTCATTGTATTTCACAGCACAGAAGAAGTGGTTCCGGTTATGGACGCGCTGAAAGAAGGGGGACTGAAATTTGCGGAAATAACTTTCCGCACGGAATGTGCGCAGGAAGCGTTGTGTATGGCAGCGGAAAAATACCCCGATTTCTGGGTCGGAGCAGGAACAATTCTGAACGAAGTGCAGGCACGTCAAGCAGTAAAGAGCGGCGCAAAATTTATTGTCGGCCCGGGTTTCTCGCAGAGTGTATGGAAAGTTTGTCAGGAAGAAGGGGTTCCGTATCTGCCTGGATGCGTGACGCCGACGGAGATCATGCAGGCTCTGGCTTGCGGGATTACTGTTTTGAAATTTTTCCCTGCGAATATATACGGCGGGATTAAGGCACTCAAAGCGTTATCGGCGGTGTTTCCGCAGGTGCGGTTTATTCCGACGGGCGGCGTGAACGCGGAGAATATGGAAGAATACTTGGCATTTGAAAAGATTCTTGCCGTAGGCGGGAGCTGGATGATGCAGGGAAACAGAGAGGAGATCGTACGGAAAACGCGTGAATGTATGGAAAAGGCGGGAAAGATGAGATGAGGGCAGTTACATTTGGGGAGATCATGTTGCGGCTGAGTCCGTGCGGATATAAAAGACTGGTGCAGGCTGATTGTTTTGAAGCAGTATACGGCGGTGCGGAGGCAAATGTGGCGGTATCGCTTGCACAATTCGGCTGCGATTCTGTATATGTGACGCGCCTTCCGCAAAACGATCTGGCGAAAGCGTGCAGAGTAAACCTGCAAAAATGGGGAGTGGATACGTCAAAAATTGTTTTCGGCGGCGACAGGGTTGGCATTTATTATATGGAAAAAGGCATATCGCAGCGCCCTTCGAATGTGATTTACGATCGGGCGGGTTCGGCGTTTGCTATGTCTGAAGCGAACGATTACGATTTTGAAAAGATACTGGACGGCGCAGATTGGTTTCATTTTACGGGGATCACGGCGGCGCTCGGTGACAAGTTAACGGAAGCATTGCGTACGGCGTGCAGGATCGCAAAAAAGAAGGGGATCACGATCTCCTGTGATCTGAACTACCGCAGTAAACTCTGGACGAAAGAGAAGGCGGCGGCGGTGATGGCTCCGCTTTTGGAAATGTCGGACGTGTGCATTGCCAATGAAAGCCAGGCGGAAGAAGTGTTTTCCATAGAATCCGATTTGCCCGAAAGTTCGGAACGCAGTCGGGAAACGGCAGAAAAACTTTTGAAAAAATTTAATTTTAAAGTACTGGCGTTTACGGAGCGGCGCACGATCAATGCCAATCGCAATAAAATTTTCGGACTTATTTATGACGGAAAGGAATTTGCGCATTCGCGCGAGTATACGATGGATATGGTCGATCGGGTAGGTGGCGGAGACGCATTTGCGGCGGGAATGATCTATGCGCTGAGCCAAAAATATACGCTTCCCGACTCAATCGGATTTGCTGTGGCGGCAAGTGTGTTAAAACATTCAGTGGAAGGCGATTTTAACATTGTTTCCGTAGATGAAATACAACGCTTGATGAGAAGCGGTGAAAACGGTAGAGTTCAGAGATAAAAATGAGGGCCAAAATGTTGAATATACCCAAAATCAAAATAGGTATCGTCGCAGTTTCGCGCGACTGTTTTCCTGAAAGTCTGTCCGTAAACAGGCGCAAGGCACTTGTTGCGGCGTATGAAAAGAAGTACGGCAAAGAAAATATCTACGAATGTCCCGTGTGTATCGTAGAGAGCGAGATACATATGAAGCAGGCTCTTGCCGATATCAAAAAGGCAGGTTGTAACGCTTTGGCGGTGTATCTCGGAAACTTTGGCCCCGAAATTTCCGAAACGATGCTTGCAAAGGAATTTGCGGCAGAAGTGGGAGGCGCGGTGATGTTTTTCGCCGCGGCGGAAGAAGATATTCCCACGCTTGCATCTTCGCGCGGCGATGCATATTGCGGTATGCTGAATGCGTCGTATAACTTGAAACTTCGCGGCGTAAAGGCATATATTCCCGAATATCCCGTAGGGGATGCGGAAGAGTGCGCAGATATGCTTCACGAATTTTTGCCCATCGCCCGTGCCGTGTATGCGTTAAAACACTTGAAGATAATATCTTTCGGGCCTCGCCCCATGAACTTCCTCGCGTGCAATGCGCCCATTCAGCAGTTGTATAATTTTGGGGTAGAGATCGAAGAGAATAGCGAACTGGATCTTTTTGAATCTTTCCATAAACACGCAGGGGACAAGCGCATTCCCGAAGTCGCGAAGGATATGGAAAAAGAACTCGGCAAGGGCAACAAAAAGCCTGAAATACTTTCCAAACTTGCGCAGTATGAACTCACGCTTTTGGATTGAGTGGAAGCGCACAAGGGTAGCCGAGAATACGTTGCGATTGCAGGCAAATGTTGGCCTGCGTTTCAGACGCAGTTCGGTTTTGTGCCTTGCTATGTGAACAGCAGATTGACGGGAAGAGGAATTCCCGTATCCTGCGAAGTGGATATCTACGGCGCACTCAGTGAGTTTATCGGAACGGTGGTGAGCGAGGATGCGGTGACGCTTCTCGATATCAACAATACGGTACCGAAAGATTTGTACAAAGCGGATATCGAAGGCAAGTTCCCGTACAAATTGACGGATACATTCATGGGCTTCCATTGCGGAAATACCTGCTCCAAGAAACTTTGCTTCTGCGAGATGAAATATCAGCTGATCATGGCGCGCTCGCTCCCCGAAGAGGTGACGCAAGGAACGTTGGAAGGGGATATTGCTCCGGGGGATATTACGTTCTTCCGTTTGCAGAGTACTTCGGATAATAAACTTCGCGCGTATGTGGCGCAAGGGGAAGTTCTGCCCGTAAGAACACACAGTTTTGGGAGCATCGGCGTGTTTGCCATTCCCGAGATGAAACGATTCTACCGTCATGTGTTGATTGAAGGAAATTACCCTCATCACGGCGCGGTAGCATTCGGACATTTCGGAAAGACGTTGTACGAAGTGTTCAAGTATATCGGAGTACCCGTAGAAGAAATTGGGTACAATCAGCCAGCGGGCGTGAGATATAAGACGGAGAACCCTTTTGCGTAATATGAATACATATATCGGAATTGATTTGGGTACGAGCGGGACAAAGTTCCTGCTCGTTGCCGCAAACGGAGAAATATTGGCGGAAAACACGCAAAGCTATGAAGTTTGTTATCCGCACAGCGGTTGGAGCGAACAAAGCCCCGAACTTTGGTACAAAGCCGCCTTGACGGGATTGAAAAAGCTTTTGCAGGGGCAGGATAAATCTGCTGTAAAGGGTATTTCTTTCGGCGGACAAATGCACGGGCTTGTTGTTCTGGATAAGGCCGACAACGTCATCCGTCCCTGCATTTTGTGGAACGACGGCAGGACAGAACAGCAGACAAAGTATTTAAACGAAGTCATAGGGAAAGAAAAACTTTCCGAATACACGGGCAACATTGCGTTTGCGGGGTTCACCGCACCGAAGATTCTTTGGATAAAAGAAAACGAGCCTGAAAACTTTGCGAAAATTGCCAAGATCATGCTCCCCAAAGATTATCTCGCGTATAAGCTTTCGGGAAGTTTTTGTACAGATTATTCGGACGCAAGCGGAATGCTTTTGCTGGACGTCAAGAACCGACGTTGGTCGCAAAAGATGTGCGACGTGTGCGGAATATCCGAGCAAATGCTTCCGAAACTGTACGAAAGTTATGAAGTTGTCGGAACATTGAAAAAGGAAATTGCCGA
>QAKO01000057.1 GCA_003343765.1 Bacillota bacterium
TCCGCAGGTTTGCATTCCGTAACAGGCTGTCCCTGCGCATCTTTGAGTTCGTAAGAAGCGATCGCCTGATCATCGATGGAAACAGTGATCTTGCCGTCTGCAAACGATACGGAAAGCGCGTGCGTGCCTTCGGAAGGAGTCAGGTCTTCGGCATTATTGAATCTTCCTACTACCTCTCCCTGTTCGTTCGCATACGCGGAATCCCACCACTGCCAATTTTGCACGAGTGCTGCGTCTTCATCCGCCTTTATATCACAGAAATACTGCGCAATCGCCCAGTCCAAAATATTTCCTTGCGCATCCTGTACATTCAGCCAGACAGACGTACGCACTCCGTCGCGCGCCAATACGTCGCCCGTCAACTCAAATGTTGTCTCTACTTTCCACTCTGAAACAGCTTCCATTTCCACTGCCGCTTTTCTGCCCTGCCAGCTGTACCAGTTGTTGTTCGGAGACTCGCTCGTCGTCAGCGTGATCTTTCCGTCCGATACCGTCCATTCCTTCGGTTCCGTACGATCCGACTGCCATTCTCCAAGCACTGCCGTCGTATAATCAATAACCGTCACTTCGCATGAAGCACTCTTTTCTCCGGCCTTCGCCGTGATCGTCGCCGTTCCGGCCGCTACTGCCGTCACTTTGCCGTTCTCTACCGTCGCAACCGCTTCCGCCGATGTGCTCCACGTTACCGTCTTGTCTGTCGCATTGTCAGGAGATACCGTCGCCTTCAGCTCCAGCGTTCCCCCTACTTCCAGTTCTGCTTTGTTTTTATCCAGCGTTACAACCGCTACCTCCACATCACCCTGCGTTTTCTCCTTCTCATCCACGCAAGCAACCAGAGCTATACAGCTGAGCCACTACAAACGCAAGCAATACCCCAAGAAATTTCTTCATAACCTACCTCCTATATTTTTCAGGGGTAGTATATCACTTTTTTAAATTTTGTCAAGCAATGTATTTTGTAAATACGTCGCTCTGTTTTTCGTTCGATTCTTTCATTATTTTATTTGTTCCTACAATTTATCTGTGGCTTTTTGATTCTTTCACTCATTTGTACTCTTTTTACGGGAAAATATTTCCGCGCAAACACGATTTTACTTCTGAAAATATCGGCTTTAAAATGCTTTTTGCTTGTTTTATAAAAATTACTACACTATTTTTTGCAAAAATTTTACACGACGTACACCTGTTTTTGGAAAAGGCAAAGAAAATCTGATGTCTGTCAGAATGTTTTTGGCCGCATTGCGGCAATCTTTCCGCACTCCGCAAAATTTCTTTCGGGCGGCGACGATTTGATTTCTCTGCAAAAAGTTTTGCATTTTTTAAAAAATCGCAGGATTTATTTAAACAACATCTTATCAAACGTTATACCGGGTCTGAGAATTTATTTTTGTTTTGCAAAAAAGATACGCCCGAGCGCGCAAAAATTTGCGCGCTCGGGCGTTTGATCATAAACCGAAGGAGAACTGTTTAAACGCTCCCCTCTTTTGTCCGTTCGGCAGATTTTCCTCTACCGCCGCGGTGAAACCAAGGCGGCGCTCAGACCCGAGCGCCGCCCCTTTTACCTGTGATTTTTACGATTTACCATCGGGTATTCCGAAAAGTTATCCGACAACAAACCTACTTACTCTTTTTAACCCCTTTGTGACATCTTGTCGGTTAAATCCAGGTTCCATCGGAAGTTTTCTTTTCCTTTACCGATCCGTCATTTTCTCCCCTTAATCAACTCGAATCCGTTTTTTCGGGCTTTTTCAACTTATTTTTGCGCTTTATACGATAGATATTGCACAAATTCGCCCTGAACGCCACGGCAAAGCCTCGCAGGCTTTCGGAGTTATTTTTTTGTAAAAACCACCTCAATCACAACCTTTGCAACCTTTTCCGGTTCCACACAAACATCATCCGCCTCCCTGCCTTACGGCGCTTCGGCGTCTGCAGATCGATCATGCCCGCATGTGCACGGCGGTTCTTTTCCGCTCCTGTCCGTATTCCCTTCCGATTCATCTCCGCCTTCGTTCCGCTCTTTCCCGACCAGTTCTCTCTCTTTCAAAAGAAAACCCTGCGCAGTTTTGTCCGAAAAAATCGTCCCGAATGCGTTTTTGTCCCTTCCGTTCCTGCGTACCTGAACTTCTCTTCCCCGTCTTGCCACCCCCTTATCCGATGGCTTCGGTTGTTTTTGTAAATTTATTATAACACAGTTTTTTTGTTTGTCAATACCTTTTTTGAAAATTTTTTAAAATAATTGTTTTTAAATATCATTTACAGCGTTTATAAATAACAAATTTTATGGAGTAGTTCGCACGGATGCATTTTGAGCCGTTATTTTTTGATCGGCAAAGCCGTATGCCGCCGTCTGCAAAGTCATTTGCAGACGGCGGCATACGGCTTGCAAACCACAAAAGCAAGGCCGTCCGCGAAAAAATCTTTTCGCGGACTGCCTCGCTAAATATTATATTTTTTACTGAAACTGCGCGTTGTAAAGGGATGCATAAAAACCGTTCCTTTCCAAAAGCTGCGCGTGCGTGCCGCTCTCCACGACGTTGCCTGACCGCACGACGAGGATCAGATCGGCATGCACGATGGTGGAAAGCCTGTGCGCAATGACAAAACAAGTTTTTCCTTTCATCAGCTTTTGCGTCGCGTTCTGAACGAGAATTTCCGTACGGGTATCCACGTTCGACGTCGCTTCGTCAAGGATCAGGATCTTTGCGCGCGAAACCATGGCGCGCGCAATGGTCAGGAGCTGTTTTTGCCCCTTGGAAAGATTGCTCCCCCCGTCCGTCAGCCGTGTTTCGTAGCCCTGCGGCAGACTTAAAATAAAATCATGCACGTTTGCGGCTTTTGCCGCTTCCTCGATCTCCGCGTCCGTCGCGGATTCGTTGCCGTAGGCAATGTTTTCGCGCACCGTGCCTTCAAACAGCCATGTATCCTGCAAGACCATCGTGAATTGTCCGCGCAGATCTGCGCGCGCATAGCGCCGCGTTTCCACCCCGTCCAGATAGATACCGCCGCCGTTCACATCGTAAAAGCGCATCAGAAGATTCACGATCGTCGTCTTTCCCGCCCCCGTCGGCCCGACGATCGCCACCGTACTGCCTGCCTCCGCGCGGAAACTGACGTTCTTCAATACAGGTTTTTCCGCATCGTAACCGAAATCCACATTGCGGAATTCCGCTTCGCCCCGCACGTTCTGCGGCGCGGGCAAAAGATCGTTTCCGTCGCGTTCCGGCTCTTCGTCTAAAATTCCGAACAGCCGCTCCGCCGCCGCCAGCGCCGACTGGATCTCACTGATAATGTTCGCAAATTCGTTGATCGGCCCCGTAAACTTGCGCGAATACTGTAAAAACGCCGAAACATACCCTAACTGCATTCTGCCCTGTAAAAACAGATACCCGCCGAATACACTGATGAACACCGTCGAAAGATTGTTGATAAAATTGACCGTCGGCCCCACTTTGCTGCCGTAATAATCGGCGTCGTAATACGCCTGCGCCGCGTTCTCGTTGCGCTGTTCATAGCGTTCGGAAATCTCGTCTTCCCTGCCGTAGCCCTTGATCGTACGTATTCCCGAAAGCATCTCTTCCGAATACCCGTTCAGTTCGCCCAGTTTTCCCGACCGCTTGCGGAACAGCGGGCGCATCACCCTCGAACGCTGTACCGTTACCAATATGGTCAGCGGCACGATCACGATAAACACGCACGAAAGCAGGGGCGACAACAACAGCATGCTGATCAGCGATCCGAAGACCGTGATCACGCTCGTCGCGATCTGAATGATGTCGTTGGACAGCGACGCATTGACCGTATCGATGTCGTAGGTCAGTCTGTTGATCACATCGCCGGCAAGCCGTGCGTCGTAAAATGACACCGGCAAAGACAGAAGTTTATCGAACACCTCTTCGCGCATCCTGCGGGTGATGTTGCGGCTGAGCTTGGTCATGACATACGTTAAAGCGTATGTGAATACCGACGAAAGCAGATAACAAACCGCCATGGCAATGCAGTACCAGATAACGAGCTGTATATCCACAATACCCGTCTTTGTATCGATGGCGTTGATCGCGTTCGCCGATAAAACGGGTGCAACGAGTGCCAGAACGTTGCCGACCACCGCAAAAAACAGCGCGCCCACCACCAAGCGCTTGTATTGAAGAAAATATTTGGAAAGGCGGAGAAGCGCCGCTTTTTTACCGATCTTATTCACGGACTTCACCCCCTTGCGAACGGGCGATGTCACGGTATACGCCGCACGTTTTCAAAAGTTCGGCATGCGTGCCGAGCCCGACTTCCTTTCCGTTTTCCAGTACCAGAATACGGTCGCAATTTTGCACCGTACTGATGCGCTGGGCGATAAAAATACTGGTCAGATCGGGATATTCGCCAGCGATCGCCGCGCGAAGCGCCGCGTCCGTACGATAATCCAACGCGCTGGACGAATCGTCCAAAATCAGCACCGACGGCGAACCCGCCAGCGCACGCGCGATCAGGATTCTCTGTTTTTGTCCGCCACTCAGGTTCACACCGTGCGCCGCCAAAGGAAATTGCAGCCCCTCTTCCCGTTCGAATACGAAATCCGCCTGCGCCGCCCGCAATGCGCGCCGCACTTCCTCTTCCGATATCCCGCGGCAGAAATCCACGTTTTCGTAAACCGTTCCCGCCATGATAAAATCGTTCTGGAATACGATCCCGAATTTCTCGCGCAACCGCTCCGCGGGGATCTGCGTCACGTTTTCCCCGTCTATGTACACCGCGCCTTCGCAGGCATCGTAAAACCGAAGCAACAACTGCACCAATGTACTCTTTCCGCTGCCCGTCGCGCCCAAAATGCCCAGACGTTCCCCCTTTTTCAGCGTAAACGATATATGCTCCAGCGCAGGTTTCCCGCCGTATGAAAAGGAAACATCGTCAAATTCCACGCGCGCCGAACCGTGTTCGGGCGCCGAAAGAAGTAGCGGCTCTTCGGGCATATTCAGGATCTCGCAGATGCGCCTGCCCGACGCCGCGCCCTTCGAAAGCGTCACAAACAGACGGCTCACCGTCATCGCCGCGTTCAGGATCAGCGTGAAATAGGACACGAACGCCACGATCTTGCTCGGACTCATCACGCCCGCCTGCACGCGAAACGCTCCCACGAGTACCACCGCAACCATCCCGAGATTCAAAAGCAGCGTCACGATCGGGTTACTCATACCCGTCCAGATCCCCGCGCTCATCTCGTCTTTCGCAACTTGCCCCGCTACTTCCTTAAAAGACTGCGATTCATATTCCGTGCGCGAAAGCGCTTTGATCACGCGTACGCCTGCATAATCGTCGCGGATCTTGCGCACCATTCCGTCCACCGAACCCTGCAACTTCGCGTACAGCCGCGTGCCGCGGCTCGCAATAAACAGCACTGCAGCCAGCATGAACGGCAAAACCGCTACCAAAATCAGCGTCAGCACAGGTTCCAGCGCAAACGCGAACGCAAGTCCGCCGAACAGAAAAATCGGAACACGAATCCCAAGCCGCTGCATCATGCCCAACATATTATGCACGTTGTATGTGTCCGTCGAAAGCCGCGATACCAGCGTCGGCAGCGTGCAGGCGTCGATCTGCCGCGCCGACAGCGACAGCGTTTTCGAAAACAGATCGCCGCGCAGTTTCTGCGTCGCTTCCCGCGCCACACGCGATGCCATTCGGTTCGCTATGATATTCCCGTACAGCGCCACCAACGCAAACAACAGCATCAGCCCGCCGAACAGCAACAGCGTTTTCGTGTCCCGGACAATCGACGTCTCACTGTCGTCCAGCATATACCCCAACAGCAAAGGCAACAAAAGCTCGGCAACCGTCCCCACCGCTTTGATCAGCAATCCGAATGCCATCCGCACCGCGTTCGGCTTCAGATAATTGCGTATTTTTACCATGCTCCGCGTTTCACCCCCCCCCATCGCTTTTTCTTCAGAAAATATTATCAGAAAAACTTCAGCAGAAAGTTTCAATAAAAGATTCCCTTATAAACCTTCCCTATAAAATCCGTTTTTTTATTATAAAACTTTTTCCCGCTTTTGTCAAACCACGCTTTTGTAAACCAGGCTTTTATCCCCCCCCTGCATTTGCCGATCTTTTTCCCGCAAGCGGTATGCAACGCGGCGTATTCTCTGAAATATTATCAGGGAATACGCCGCACAGAATACAAAAGCGGCACCGCGCAATCCATCGGCGCGGCGCCGCTTTAAAATCAAATTGTTTCTTGCCCGCGCGCCTTGCGGCGCAGGCAATTATTTTTGCGCTTCGTTTTGTTTTTTCTGCACAATATTCCGATCCGATTCAAGAAAAAGAAATTTCACGGGACGGATAGAGCGCAGAACCGTTGCCAGAATCACGCCGCAGACAAGGCCGAAGCAACCCTGCAAAACATTCCCGACTATGGTCGCCGCCGCGCCTGCGATACCGTAGAGAACGGTTTCGTACAGAAAATAACCGAACACCATCAAAAATTCCGCACAAAGGGCGGAAACACCGCGCGCAACAAAATCCAGGCCGTTTTTTCGGATGGCTTTCTTTAAGAGCGCAGCGATCGCATAGGCAACCGCCGCCATACAGCCCTTTATCACGAGCGTAGCCGGCATATAGATCACATAGCCGCCGATAATATCCGCAAGAGCGCAGCCCAAAGCGGCCGCAACTGCCCCGTAAACAGGCCCCAGACACCACCCTGCCAGAAGGACGAACACGTCCCCCATGTTGAAATATCCGTACGGCATAGGAATGATAAACACACTCGTTGCAATACAGCAAAGCGCCGCAAACAGCGCCGAAAATACGATCCGTTTCGTTACCGTCTTCAAACTTTTCTCACGTTGCCTTTCCATTTTCATTCTCCTGTCCGCCAAAATGTTTTGCCCGTCCCGTACATTGCACTGCACGCTGAAAACGCAGTTTTTCCATCCTTTCGCATCGTCTGCCGTCATGGTTTTTCTCGGGTAAACTTTTATTTCCGTTACTATACTCTTTCTGCTCGTAAATGTCAACTATTGTGAAGCAATTCAACAAAAATCTGATCCGTAACCGAACGTTCGCTTGTTTTGTATCCCGAATTATTTTGTACAAAAAACGGGGAAGTGCAGAAATTTCTGCACTTCCCCGTTTTCTCTGAATAAAGCCGCGGCGCGAAGTTTCTTCGCGCCGCGGCTCCTTTTCCGTTCAAAAAGGCGGGACGGGAAATGGTTTTTCCTTCCGCCGCGCCGATGATTTTTCAGAATGCCTTTGCGTTGAATGTTTCCAGATAGCGATTGATGACGGGAAAATCCGACGGCGTAAGGAGCAGAAGCACTTTTTCACCGATCTTCCCGTTCTCGGTCACGATGACCGCATAAATATCTTTGTGATGTTCGAATGCCGAAAAGACGTCAAAAACGGTCGCCGTCTTATCGACAAGGTAATATTTTTTAAAAAGCTCATCGCTGAGCACGTCGCCGCACTTCGTCTCTCTCAGGTATGCCGTCACGTCTTCGCCTGCCGCCGCACGCTCCGCGATCAGGCGGAAAACATAATAACTGTTCAAAACTCCCTTCATCTTGCCGTGATCGTACACCACCACCGTCTTTTTTTCGCTTTCGCCGAACGTCTGTACCGCCGTCAGCAGCGGCTTGTCTGCATACACAATGCTCGTCTTTTTTACCTTGAACGCTTCCGTCACGCTCGGCGGGTTGCAGAGCTGTTTCTCAATGTATTGAATGTTTTCCACAACATCGTCGCTCGGATTCGCAATAAAAAGATCTCCGCCGCCCGTTCGGTGTACGATCGCATTCCGCAGTTTTCCGTAATCCACCAGCTCGTTTTCGTACCGCCGCACCGTGATGTTCAGATCGGTACAACGCTTGACAAGATCCGTGAAATTCTGCGTCGGTTTCATGCTGTATAGCATCTTCAGCTGACTTTCGATCTTGTTATAACTCTTTAAAAATTTTGCAGCGTTTGCATAATCCATGGAATATTTTCCCCCTTTCCTGTCTGCATTATAGCACAAAACATTGTGCCTTTCAAGACTAAAACCGCAAAATGTGCCATTATTTTTTTTCGGAGATTGCTTCTTTTTTAGTTTTATGATATAATATACGAAATTTCGGGAGCGGAACATGCCAAAACAATACAAACTCAACTTTCAGCTCGTGCCGGACGGATGCTGGTATACAAATCTGCGCAGCGCCCTGCCCAAACAGGTCTGGGACGGACTGCGGCGCGCCGCTTATGCGCGCGCAGGCGGCAGATGCAGTATCTGCGGAAAACCGGGCAGACTCGAAGCCCACGAAGTGTGGAGCTACGACGACAAAACACACATCCAGAAACTGGAAGACATTATTGCGGTATGCCCCGCCTGCCATGAAGTGATCCATATCGGGCGGACATCGCTTCTCGGCAATGAACCGCGCGCGCAGGAACATTTTATGCGCGTCAACGGCTGCACGCAGAGCGAATACCACGCAGCTCTCGGAGAAGCAAACCGCGTGCATGCCGAACGCAGCCGTCACGAATGGGTGACCGATATTTCCAAGCTGAAAGAATTGCTGTAAATTTTGTCGTTTGTCGGCCGGTTTAGTCTGCAAACGTACGGCACGTTTTTTTAAGTGTCATGATTATTTTTTAAGGAAAGCCGCCGTACGGCAATTTTCAAAAATTGCCGCACCGCGGTCACGGAGACTGAAGATGTTATCAAAAATTTTCCTGCATAAAAAAGACGATCCGAACGATCCTGCCGTCCGCGCGCGGTGCGGACGGAACGCCGGGATCTTCGGGATCGTGCTCAACACCCTGCTTGCGGCGGGCAAAATCATTGTGGGCTCGGTTTCGGGCGCCATTTCCGTCACGGCAGACGGACTCAACAACCTGACCGACTGCGGCAGCAATGTCGTGTCCGTCATCGGTTTCAAAATGAGCGAAAAACCTGCCGACAAGGAACATCCTTTCGGGCATCGGCGCGCCGAATCGGTGGCATCTCTCCTGATCGCGGTCATCATTCTCGTGGTTGCGGCAGAATTGATCATGCAATCGGCGGAAAAAATCTTTTCCCCCTCCGAAACGGACATTTCCCTGCTCGTACTGCTTGTCCTGGGTATTTCTGTCGCCGTAAAGCTGTTTATGTTTCTGTTGAACCGAAGCCTTGGCAAAGCCATTTCTTCGGAAACACTCAAAGCGACCGCCGCCGACAGCATCTCCGACGTCATTGCCACCACCGCCGTCCTTATTTCCGCCATCCTTTCACGCTTTACAAGCCTCGAACTCGATGGCTATCTCGGCGTTGTGGTCGCACTCTTTATCGCGGTGACGGGCATCGGCATTCTCAAAGATACCGTTTCCAACCTTCTGGGCAAAGCTCCCGATCCCGATACCGTCCGAGACATCGAAAAACGCGTTCTTTCCTTTGAAAACGTGCGCGGACTTCACGACCTCACCGTTCACGATTACGGTCAGAATAAATTGTATGCGACCGTTCACGTGGAAGTGGACGCGCAGATGTCCATTACTTCCGCCCACGACCTTGCAGACCGCATCGAAAAGGATTTCGCGGAACAAACCGCCATCGCACTGACCGTTCACATCGATCCGCTCGTCTACGACGACCCCGAACTCAACCGCCTGCGCGATGAGATCAACCGCATTGTGGACGAGATCGATCCCGCTTTGAAAATGCACGATTTCCGCATGGTCGGCGGCGAAACACACAAAAACCTTGTCTTTGACGTCGCCGTACCCTTCGACTGCAAAATTTCCGATACGGAAATCTACAAACGCATCAAAGACGGCGTATCCCTGCTCGACGGTCATTACGACGCCGTCGCCACCATAGAACGTCAGAATATCGAATAACTTATTTCATACGGAGTCATCTTATGAAACATTCCGCTGTTCAGAAAAAGACAATGGAAAACAAGGCGGAGTCTCCCGCGCCGAACACGCGCGGGACTTTTTATACGCATTCCTACGTCGAACTACCCACACAAGCAAAAAATATCCGTGAAGAAGTGTTCATGCGCGAGCAGGGTTTTACGGAAGAATTTGACAAAACGGACGAAAATGCCGTACACATACTCCTGTTTTTCGGACAAAATGCCATAGGCACCTGCCGTCTTTTTCAAAGCGGCGGAGCATGGTTTATCGGACGCGTCGCTGTCCTTCGCGAATTCCGCGGCAAAGGCTGCGGCAAAATGCTTTTACAGGCGGCTGAGCGCGAGATCGTAAACCGCGGCGGAAATTGCTGTTTCCTGCACGCACAGTGCCGTGCTATGGATTTTTATGCGCGCTGCGGCTATTCCCCCTGCGGCCACCCCTTCGATGAGGAAGGATGTCCTCACGTCGCAATGAAAAAAATACTCTGAATAAAAAAACGCCCGCCAAAATACCGTGCTCTGAACTGAACAAAGTTCTGCCGATTATATTATCTATCGATTCGGCCTTTTACTCCCATTCGATCTTTTGCATTAGGTTCATTCGGTATTTTACATTTATGTAATTTTTTAGAGTCATTCAGTATTTTACATCCATTTGACCTTTTATATTTATTTGTTTTTTTACGTTTTTTCGGTTTTCAAAACCGACGAAAAAAGCCGCGCCTTCGGCATCGAAGGCGCGGCTTTTTCTGATCGTAAACCAAAATAAAATTTGTTTCTGAAAGCCCTTTCCGAAATAACATAAAGCAACCCGAATCTATATTGATTCGGGTTGCTTCGTACCTGTACTGCTTGATTGTTTCATTTTTTATTCGACGCCACTCTGTCGTTTTCGTCTTGCGCATCGGCACTGCCTGCCGCTTTTGCTGCGCTGTCCGTCTCTGAAGAATTTGAATTTTCAGCTTTGGATGCGTCTGCGCCTTCTTTCTCCCCGCCAAAGAGCGACAAAATAATGAATACCGCATAGACCGCGATCTTTGCAATCTGCAAGAAAAAGCGGAACCAGCTGAGAAACTCACTGAAGCCTTGATTGTACCCCGCCAAACCGTGAATGGAAGAAAGAACAGACACAAAAGCATCGATCGCCGTAAAAATCAGCGTCACGATGAACGCCGTTTTGGCTGTACGGCGCAGATCTTCATCCTCACTCTTGACGATCACATAACCGCCCGTTATCGCATACGCGATCAGACTGACATAACCGCAAAGCCAGATCAACGCCTTTTTCCAACGATTATTCCAGATATTTTTCATGATTCCCTCCTTTTTCTTTATTATACGACATGAAAATTATTTTTGTCAACAGAAAAACAAAAATTCTTTGTCCGTCGTCATCTG
>QAKO01000082.1:0-11641 GCA_003343765.1 Bacillota bacterium
GCCGCGCCGTCACCCGCTCGCTGCGCTCGCGGGCGCCGAAGCCAAGCGCACGCCCCGAGCAAACAGGCCGCATCAAACATGGCTCCCAAAAAGTATCAAAGAACTTTTTGGGAATAGGAGCCGTAACGGAGCCAAACAGGCGGACTTGCAAAGAAAGGCCGCCAGAAAAGCAAAGTTTACGGCGACGAGAAAGCGCGGCGGCCGCGAAGCCGTCCCGCTGACCCGCTTGGGATCGGCTTTCGCTTTTCCCGCCGCGCATCGCTTTCTTCCTTGTCCTTGTTGTGTCCTTCTATGTTACCTTCGGGAGCCGTGCGATCACTTCCGGGCTCGTCTGCCCGATGAACTCTCCGTCGATCCAGCACCCGAAGCTGTCAAAAAGCAGGAGTTTTCTGTCCTCCAGCCCATACGGGCATACGACGTCATCGTCCATGATGTCCGTTACAAAATACTGATAAAGACCTCTCGAATAGACAAGTTTACCTCCCGATTTTTCGATATACTTCACCAGATATTGTACCATTTCGGGAAGTTCGGAGGCATGACAAACAGGACGGAATTCATTCCGTCCGAATTTTTTTGCAAAGAATGTATTTTGCTGAATGGTACGCATTTTCTTTGCCCTCGTGTCGAAGTCACGCAACGTTTCTATCTCGCCCGGCAATGCACCGTCGGGGGCATAGAAGATCCCGTGGAAATGCAGTCGGTTCGTATCTCCGCCCCGTTCCCATGCCCCGATATACAGCCAGCCTTTGCGCGAGCTGAAATGCTGGATACAGCGCATGAGCTTCTTTACAAAACTTTCCTCGTCGTGGAGTTCGTCCGAATAGGAGAAAGTCACAAAATAATTGAAACGCTGGTGATTGATCTTTCTCCAAAGCCTTGTCCTGCGGCAGATCATATTGCGGTGCTTGCGCGCAAAATTTTCTTCCACGAACGCACGGCAAGAAATGCCGTCCCTGAAATAGGGCAGCATTTCCTTTACCACAAACGGCTTTTGTTCCCGCTTCTTCAGTGTTAAACTTTTCAGATACAATTCATCAAACAGTTCTTTACGCGTCATCTGTCTGACGGCAGGCGGCGCGCTTTTTTCGCATACGTCATCTTGATTTTGTGTCGAAAGCGCAGTATTTTTTGTGTCAGAAACAGCTTGCGTTTCCTGTTCGGTTGACTCTTTCACGTCGATGATTTCCTCCTTGCGCGGGCGACGGTTTTTGGCCCGCGGATTCGGCTCATAAGGGATGCCTATGTAGTGGTTCCCGTCCGAATAAACTTTTACTTTGCTATATGGCATCTTGGAGAACATTCCCGATACGCCCGAAGGAAAGCTCTTTCTTGCAGTCATCGAGGGATTCAACGAATACTTTTCAGAAGACTTGAAACAAAAGGTCAATCGTGGTCTGAAAGAAAGCTGGCTGAAAGGAAACGCCACGGGCGGACGAGATATTTTCGGTTGGGACCTGAAAGACAAAAAATATCACGTCAATGAGGCGGAGGCAGAAGTAATACGGGAAATCTATCGAAAGTATGCGCAAGGATATCGGGCACAGACGATCGCGGATGAACTGAAAGCGAAGAACTTTCGCCGTAAACAAGGACAGCTCATTACGCACAAATTTATCTATAAGATATTGCACGACAAACGATACATGGGAATCGTCACCCACCAGGGAACGGATTACGATAAAATATTCCCGCCGATCATTTCAAAGGAGTTATGGTTACAAGTGAATGCGATCAATGAAGAAAACAAAAATGCGCCGGGACGCAAGAAAGAAATTTACGAGTATATCCTTTCCGGCAAACTCATATGCGGAAAGTGCAAACACCGTATGATCGGTGAAAGCGGTACGAGCAAGACGGGAGACATTCATTACTATTATTCCTGCATTTCCAAACGCCGAGGCAAAAGCGATTGCGATTGCAAGGCCGTCAAAAAACAGGAACTGGAAAATTCTGTGATCAATGCGACCGTTACGATGCTGCAGCGAAACAGTATCATTACCCGCATTGCTGAGACCGTCGTCAAAGTGCATGAAAAGATGATGCAGGACGATTTGGGGCTACGGATCCTCATAAAAAAGCGCGACGAAACAAAGAGAGCGGCGGACAACATCGTTAAAGCTATCGAACAGGGAATCATTACTGATTTTACCAAAGACAGGCTCAACGGATTGCAGGCGGAACTCAATGAGTTGGAGATCGAGATCAACAAGGCGACTCAGAAGTCTTACGCACATCTGTCCGTCGAGGAAGTAGAAAAATTCCTGCTCTCCAAAGTCTTTGAAAATCCGGAAGACATCAAAGTGCGAAAACTGCTTGTGAACACCTTTATTCGGGAAGTGATCTGGTACGGCGATCATATGGTCATTACATACAACTTCCAGGAAAGATTTTCAACGGAGCGGTTTTCAAAATCTTATGTGGAAGAGATAGAAAAGCAGGTCGGGGAATGTTCCCGATCTACTTCTTCTTTTTCTCTGAGTTCGGATATGGTCGCTCAATCTGCGCCAAAAAAAGCACCTTTTTCAGGTGCTTTTTCTTGTTTTTTACGGTTCTATGCGGAATTTTTCGTATTCACTCTTGCGAAACTGTGTACTTGCATGCATACATAATCATGCGCCGCTTTCCTTGTCAAAATCGTCCACAGTCTTTTCGGTCTGCAAAATTTTTTATTCTGCTCTTCGCTTGACACAAGTTTACTCTTCCGTTAAAATATTCTTCGCATATATTTTTACACACGGACATATCATTAACCAGGAGAAACTATGAAAAGCAAAATTTTTTCGCATACATCGGATCGCTTAAAGCAAGATCCTATGACCTGTATCATTCTTGTCCTGTTTTTTATTTTCTGCATTGCGTCGGGCATTTATTTTTCTGCCATGGGACAAACGCGCAACGCCCTTATGTCATTTATTTACATATTGTTTGCACCCGTAGCTCTCTTGGCGGAATATCTTATCCGCTTCCGCTTTCCTGCCCTTTTTAATCTTCTGCTTTATTTCCTGATCGCGGGCGGCATTCTCGGAAGTTGTTACGATGTCTATTATACGATCCCCTGCTTTGACGAGATCCTGCACGGAATTTCCGGTCTTTTGTTTGCCGCCGCCGGCTTTACGCTGATGAAACGCATTCTGGGAAACGACCGTTCTGAAAAGAACTTTTTCCTTTGCCTGCTTGTCGGAGCGCTGCTCTCTCTTACGATTGCCAACCTATGGGAAATGTTCGAATACGCGAGCTATGCCCTGTTCGGTATTGATATGCAGGAAGATATGATCATCAACGGATTTTCTTCCTATTTTCTGAACGGCACCCACAGCGAAACCGTTGTCATCGACGGGATCGTCAAAACAGTCATATACCTCTCCGACGGAAACACCTATGTCATTGACGGGGGATATCTCGACATTGGTATGTACGACACGCTGAACGATATGCTTGTCTGCCTTCTCGGATGTTTCATATTTGTCGTGATCCTGCTCATCGATCACAAATGCGGCGGAAAATTCAGACACCTTCTGATCGGAAAAATTCCTTATGAATATCAGAAAACAAATGATACTTCCCCTGCCGCATCTCCCTTAAATATTGACGTAAAAACCAAATAACGTTATTCAAAAAAAGCCGCGAAGTGCAATTGTATTGCACTTCGCGGCTTTTTAAATTCTGAATTGTCAGAACATCGTTTTTTGAAACATTAATATGCCCTTGCGAACAAAACGACGTGTTTGGCTTCTTTACCGCAGCAGGCGCATTTTTCGGTATGTTCGCTTTCTACAATAACGCGCGCACTCGCCGCCGTAAGCTCTTTGATCTTGTCTTCACATTCACGGCAACCGCACCAGCCGGCTTTCACGAAATTGCCGCCTTCCACGCCCTTAAGGATCTCGTCGACGCTTTCCGCCGTAACAACGCGTTCTTCCTTGCGTTTTCTCGCTTTTTCCAAAAGATTCGTCTGGATCTCGCCGAGCATTTTGCGGATCGTCTCTGCCGCATTTTCCAAAGGTGCTTCGTTCTTTTCGTGCGTATCGCGGCGGACAAGCACCATCTTGCCTGCTTCGATATCGCGCGGCCCCAGCTCAATGCGCAAAGGAACGCCTTTCATTTCCCATTCGTTGAACTTCCAGCCCGGGCTGTTGTCCGAAACATCCGCGTCCGCGCGTATGCCTGCCGCAAGAAGTTTTGCCTTTAATTCCGCAACAGCTTCCAAAACACCCTCTTTTTTCGAAGCGATCGGAACAATGATCGCCTGAATGGGCGCTACCACGGGCGGAATGATCAGACCGCGCGCATCGCCGTGCGACATGATCAGCGCACCGATCAGACGCGTCGAAACACCCCACGACGTCGTATAACCGTATTTATGCGTCCCGTCTTTATCCAGGAACTGAATGTCAAACGCTTTTGCAAAGTTCTGGCCGAGATAGTGGGAAGTTCCCGCCTGCAAGCTCTTTCCGTCGTGCATCATGGCTTCCATTCCGAACGTTGCCACAGCTCCCGCGAACTTCTCTTTCTCTGTCTTTCTACCCGTAAACACGGGGATCGCGAGACAGGTTTCCGCAAATTCTTTATATACGCCGAGCATTTTCAGCGTTTCTTCCATCGCCTCTTCCTCGGTCGCGTGGACGGTATGCCCTTCCTGCCACAAAAATTCGCTCGTACGCAGGAACGGACGCGTCGTCTTTTCCCAACGCACTACGTTCGCCCACTGATTGATCAGAATGGGAAGATCACGGTAGGATTGCAGCCACTTGGAATACATTTCACCGATGATCGTTTCACTTGTCGGACGGATCACCAAAGGTTCGGCAAGCGTTTCGCCGCCGCCTACCGTAACGACCGCCACTTCCGGCGCAAACCCTTCTACGTGTTCCGCCTCTCTCGTCATAAAACTATAGGGAATGAGCAGCGGGAAATATGCATTCTGATGCCCCGTCGCTTTAAAACGCGCATCCAGCTCTTTCTGAATATTTTCCCAGATCGCATACCCGTAGGGACGGATCACCATCGTTCCTTTTACAGGCCCGTAATCCACCAGTTTTGTCTTTATAACCACATCCGTATACCAACGCGGAAAATCTGTCTCTATATCCGCGATCTGATTGACGAACTGTTCCTTATCCTTCGCCATAATCTCCTCCGAAAAACAAAATATGGTACATCTTTAAAGATTATACCATATTTTTTGTCTGAAAACAATCTATTTACCCGCCGCTTACGGCATTTTTCTTGCGTTTAACCGTCCTGCCGCACTTCTTTGGTGCGCCAGATCACAGCCACCGCACCCGGCCCCACGTGCGAACCGATGACCGGCCCCATGATCGAAATGTCCGGTTTGAAATTCCAGCGCGCTTCGATCATTGCCGCAAGTTCGCCGGCTTCTTTTTCCGCATCGGTATGCACGATCCACATCATGCGGTTTTCTTCCACGGGATTGAATTTTTCCATTTTATCCAGCGCATAGGCAAACGCCTTTTTCATGCCGCGGCATTTATCCACCACGACAAGTTTTCCCTCATTATTAAACGACAAGACAGGTTTTACCTGCAGCAACGATCCTGCAACCGCCGCTACCGTGGAAACCCTTCCGCCCCTTTTCAGATAATACAGATCGTTTGCGACGATCGCATACTGAATATGGAAGCGCAGTTCGTTGACCGCATCGAATGCTTCCTGCACTGTCTTGCCTTCGTTGCGCAAGCGGAGCGCTTCGCGCACCAAGGCGCCCTGCCCGATCGTTGCGGCCAGAGAATCGACCGCCAAAAGATTGAAATCGGGATAATCTTTGCGGATATCCGCCGCCGCCTTTTCCGCTACGGTCACCGTGGGAGAAAGCCCGCTGGAGATCGTGAAATGCAGAACGTCTTTTGCGCCCTCCTGCGCCAGCTTGAGAAAATGATTGTAATGGCTTTCATAATTGAGCATGGACGTGCGCGAAAACGCACCTTCGCGCAGCTGACGGTAAAAATCCACATACTGAGAATACTCGGTAAACGCATCCACACCTTCCGTAAACTGACCGTCCTTTTCGACGACATAATTCAGGCTCACAAACTTTATGTCGTTATCGCGCACAAAATCGGCATAAAGATCACAGGTGGAATCGGTGGATAAAATAAATTTATACATAAATCGTTTCCTTTTTATTAATTGAGCAATCCGCCCGATTAAATTATATCACAGAATGTACAGCCCTGTAAACATTTTCTTCACATTATTCTTTGTTTTTTACGATTTACAGAAAAATCGCCGATGAATGCGTCCGAATTTTACAAAATGCAGCACAATTTTTTCAAAAAAAACTTGAAAAGAAACGGCAAATGAAGTATAATAGCATAGAGAATATTTTCGGAGAAATCAATGAATCAAGCAGATTGGAACGAGTTAAAAAGCGGCACGGACGTACGCGGCGTAGCCCTCGAAGGCGTGGAAGGCGAACATATAAACCTGACGGACGAAGCGGTTTCGGGGATCATGAAAGCATTTTGCTACCGCCTTGCAAAATCGCTCGGAAAGGACAGGCTTACCGTTGCGATCGGACACGATTCGCGCCTGTCGGCTGACAGGATCAGTAAATGCGCGGCCGAAGCGGTGACACAGAGCGGATCGGACGTTATTCTCACGGGGCTTTCGTCCACGCCTTCCATGTTCATGCTTTTGCAGGAAAAAGACATCGGCGCAGACGCTTCCGTCATGATCACGGCAAGCCACCTGCCCTACAATAAAAACGGTTTGAAATTCTTTTTGCCGTCCGGCGGACTGGAAGGCAAAGACATTTCCGAGATCCTGGCTCTTGCCGCCGAAGGAAAATCCCTTTCGGGAAAACAAGGCACCGTACGCAAGCAATCTTATATCGGGCGTTACAGCGAAAACCTGGTGAAATTCGTCCGCGAAAAAACGGGTGAGGAAAAACCTCTTCGCGGGAAAAAGATCATTGTGGATGCAGGAAACGGAGCAGGCGGTTTCTATGTGGAAAAAGTACTCAAACCGCTGGGAGCCGATACCGAAGGCAGCCAGTTCTTAGAACCGGACGGACGCTTTCCGAATCATATTCCCAACCCCGAAAACAAAGCGGCGATGAAGAGCATTTCCGACCAGGTCACACAAACGGGTGCGGATTTCGGGATCATTTTCGACACCGACGTAGACCGCGCGGGCGCCGTCGACAAGAGCGGCGAGGAGATCAACCGAAATCGGCTCATCGCGCTCATTTCCGCCATACTTCTTTCGGAAAAAGCCGGAACGATCGTTACGGATTCGGTTACCAGCGACGGACTCGCTCAGTTTATCCGGGCGCACGGCGGAAATCACTGCCGCTACAAGCGCGGATATAAAAACGTGATCGACAAAGCCAAGGAACTCAATGACGCAGGGATCTATTCCCCTCTTGCCATTGAAACGAGCGGACATGCCGCGCTCAAGGAAAATTATTTCCTGGACGACGGCGCGTATCTCGTGACACGTATCCTGATTTCTCTTGCAAAACTTGCCAAAACAGGCAGAAATATTTCCGATCTCATTGCCGATCTTCCCGAACCTGCCGAAGCGGCGGAAGTACGGCTCGGCTTTACGGAAAAAGGCAAAACCGATTTCAAAAAAATCGGAACGGCAGCGATCGAAGATATCAAAGACAAGGCAGTGGCGGCGGGACTGAAACTCGCACCCGATAACTACGAAGGCGTGCGCATCAATTTCGGACAAGGTCAGGGCGAAGGCTGGGCGCTCGTACGCATGAGCCTGCATGAACCCATCGTTCCCATTAATTTTGAAAGCACAGCAAAGAGCGGCTGCAAGGTCATCGCGCAGGAACTTTTGGAATTACTTTCCGATCATGCGGATTCGATCGATTTGACCAATCTGAAAAACTATATTCAAAACGCATAATGCGGCTTACGCAGAAAAAATTTTTTTGAAGGAGATATATACATGAACGTTCGTGAACAGACAGTGAATGCGATCCGTGTACTTTCCGCGGAAGCGATCCAGAAAGCAAATTCGGGTCATCCCGGGCTTCCTCTCGGCAGCGCCCCGATCGGCTATACGATCTTCGCGGATTTCCTGAAATTCAATCCGAAAGATACAAAATGGGATGACCGCGACAGATTCATCCTTTCCGCAGGACACGGCTCCATGCTCAACTATTCCCTGCTCTATCTGTTTGGATACGATATTTCAAAAGAAGATCTGATGAATTTCCGTCAGCTCGGCTACAAGACGCCCGGGCATCCCGAATACGGCCACACGCCCGGCATCGAAACGACGACGGGCCCGCTCGGACAGGGAATTGCCAACGCCGTCGGTATGGCTCTCGCGGAAGCGCATCTTGCGGCGACCTTCAACCGCGAAGGTTTCCCGATCGTCGATCACTATACCTACGCACTCTGCGGTGACGGGTGTCTGGAAGAAGGTATTTCTTATGAAGCCTGCTCCTTTGCGGGAACACACAAACTCGGCAAGCTCATTCTTTTCTATGACGACAACGACATCACCATCGAAGGGGATACGGATATCACTTTCAAAGAAGATGTCGGTATGCGTTTCAAAGCACAGGGCTGGCAGGTTCTGAAAGTAGACGATGCGAACGATCTCGATCTGTTGCGCCGCACCATCCGCAAAGCGAAAGCGGATACGGAACGTCCTTCCATTATCATCTGCAAAACGGTCATCGGCTACGGCTCGCCGCTCGCAGGATCGCACGAATGCCACGGTGCTCCGCTCGGTGTGGAAAACCTGAAAAAGCTCAAGGAAAACCTCGGCTGGACATGCGAACCGTTTGAAGTTCCCGAAGAAGTTTCCGCTCATTGCGCGTCGATCGCGAAAAAAGGTGCTTCCCGTCAGGGAAAATGGAAGAGGCTCTTCAAGGAATATGAACAGGCCTACCCCGAACTTGCCGCACTGTACAAACAGTTTATGAGCGGAGAGCTGCCCGACCTGAAAAACAACGCGTCTTTGTTTGAATTCCCGAAGGCGGACGCTACCAGAAACACCAGCTTCGCCGTACTCAACAAGCTGGCAGACCTGATCCCCAACCTGATCGGCGGATCAGCAGACCTCGCGCCTTCCAATAAATCCAACATGAAAAAACGCGGCGATTTTACCGCAACCGACAAGAGCGGTTCCAATATCCATTTCGGAATTCGCGAACATGCCATGGCGGCAATCGCCAACGGTATGCAGCTGCACGGCGGACTCCGTGCGTACTGCGCTACCTTCTTTATTTTCTCCGATTACATGAAACACGCAATGCGTCTTTCCGCGCTCATGCACCTGCCTGTAACTTATATTCTCACGCATGACTCGATCGGCGTAGGAGAAGACGGCCCTACCCATGAACCTGTCGAACAGCTGATCGCATTGCGTTCCATTCCGAACATGAAAGTGTTCCGCCCTGCCGACGGAAAAGAAACGGCGGCGGCATGGATCTCCGCCCTGACAGGCAATTCGCCTACCTGCCTCGTACTGACCAGACAGAATCTGCCCCAGTACGAAAAATCGGGTCTGGATGCTCTCAAAGGTGCCTATGTGCTTGCGGACAGCGAAAAGAAAGTCCCCGATGTCCTTCTGATCGCCAGCGGCTCGGAAGTAGAACAGTGCATGCAGGCAAAAGAGATTTTGAAAGGCAAAGGCGTCGACGCACGCGTCGTATCTATGCCGTGCATGGAAGAATTCGAAAAGCAGCCGCAGTCTTATAAAGACGAGGTTCTGCCGCCCGAAGTAAAGGCACGCGTCTGCGTGGAAGCCGCTTCCCCTTGGTCTTGGTACAAATATGCGGGAGATTGCGGCGAAATTATCGGCATGACCACTTTCGGCGCAAGCGGCCCCGCAAACAAGCTGTTTGAAATGTTCGGCTTTACCGCAGACAACGTCGTCGAAAAAGCGTTCCGTTCTCTGAATAAAGTGTAAAAACATCCGCCTGTGTGCGCATAAATTTGCGCACACAGGTTTTTTCTTTTTTCGAAAAAAATATCTTTGTTAAAAATTTACACGCAGGGCAAACGCCCTGCGTGTAAATCGTATAGCGGTCCGTAAAATTTTCTGACAGCTGTTTTTCTGTCATTGCTTTGTCCGCAAAACATTCTACGGGCAACAGCTTTTCTCTTTTATGCTTTTCTGTCCCTTTAAAATTTATATTTAATGATTTGCCCTCCCTTCAATATTTTTCTTTTTATAATGCTTTGCCGAACTTTTAAAACTTCTCTTTGTCGCGAAGAAAAAGAGAGCCGGCCTTTATTTTCGGGACAAATCCAGAGGATACTCTTTCCTTCCGAAGATTAGGCATTCCAAGCCCTGCCCGACACAACCCGACACAATGCCCGCAAAGAACCCGCTCGCGTGTCCGAGGTTATGCAAAAGGTCGTACGGGGACCATTCAAATCCGATCGTGGAAGTGCCTCCGTTAAAACACATAGCAAGATAAATCAAACCCAACACAACGGCACCCGAAACAATGTTGACAAGATCGCGCTTACGCTTTTGAAACAGCATAAAAATATACTCGATAACAATATACCCGTACAAACCGTAATTCGCACCCGAAAAACCTTTCCAGCTGAGCGAAATATCGTTTGCAGCGCTTGCAAACCCCGTAAAAAATATCAGCAGCACCATAAAGAGCAGAAATGGAAAACTGCCCTGCTTTCGTTCGAGATACATTCCTGCAACCAGAAAGCAGAGCATATTTAAAAGCGTATGCTGCCAATTGAAATGCGTAAACGTATTCAGAACCGTCTGCATCAGATTGTTTACCGAAAAACGTCCCCAGTTTGGCCGAACACTGATATCTCCTGTATCCCTGCCGCAGGTCGCAAAAATAATCACGTTGATCAGTGTAATGGCGATTGTTACGACAAAAAAATAGTTTGCCGTACGTTTTGTCGTATTCTTCCGCGTATCATTCAAAACACGCGAACACACAACACTTTCCGAAATTGATTTCATTTTCCCTCTCCTTGATAAATTTATTCTATCATAGGAAATCGAAAAGGACAAGAGAAAATAAAATTTTTGCTCGTTTCGGCGGCAAATTCCCTTTTACAAAAGAATGTCTGCCCGAAAAGTTATCCCCCGAGTCTGAATTTCAGTACCAGATTTTTCCCGACAATTTTATGTTCGATCACGAATGTACCGTTCTGAATAAATACGGTTTTCGTACGGTTTTTTCCGAAAAATTTAGCGGTGAAAATAAGAAATTCGTTTTCCTCGTCATACGAATATTCTCCCCCCGCTTTGCGCGTTTTGCCGCGTTTTTCGATTGCGGTCAGCTCAAAGGTACCGTCCTCTTTCAATACAAGATCAACGGAACGGTACTGCTCTAAAAGATCTTTTTTCCCAAGCGTCGCTTCGATACAACGGTATTCCCCTGCATACGGTTTTGAAAAGGAACGAAGAGATGAAAGCTCTCCCGCCGCGCATCCGCCGAACATCGGCAAAAAGCACAGCAAAAGAATCATCAAAAGCGTTGTACTCAAAATACGATACGTCAATTTCTTATTTAAAACCATTGATTTTTATTCCCCGACAAGGTATAATAGAATGCAAATAAAGCAATTCTGCCGTCAGTATGCGCAACTTTCTGCATTTTTTACGGCATACCCAGGAGATTTATGAAATTTGATGTAGAATTGGTCGGAAAAATCGGATC
>QAKO01000082.1:14835-19409 GCA_003343765.1 Bacillota bacterium
GTCAGCTCAAAGGTACCGTCCTCTTTCAATACAAGATCAACGGAACGGTACTGCTCTAAAAGATCTTTTTTCCCAAGCGTCGCTTCGATACAACGGTATTCCCCTGCATACGGTTTTGAAAAGGAACGAAGAGATGAAAGCTCTCCCGCCGCGCATCCGCCGAACATCGGCAAAAAGCACAGCAAAAGAATCATCAAAAGCGTTGTACTCAAAATACGATACGTCAATTTCTTATTTAAAACCATTGATTTTTATTCCCCGACAAGGTATAATAGAATGCAAATAAAGCAATTCTGCCGTCAGTATGCGCAACTTTCTGCATTTTTTACGGCATACCCAGGAGATTTATGAAATTTGATGTAGAATTGGTCGGAAAAATCGGATCCATGGCTCTGATCGACAAACAAGACAATATGATCGACTATACCCGCGTTGCGCGCCTTTCCCGCGAACTTAAACCCGGTTATATCTGGATCTCCAGCGGCGCGACGGAAATCGGGCGGCTGGATTATATGATGCGCGCAGGACATGAACTCGCCGATACCGAGGATTCCAAAACCGACTACGCGGCACAAGGCCAGGCGATCCTGATGCAGACGTATCGGCAATTTGTCGATGCAAAATACAGCGTCCGTCAGATCCTTGTCGAACATCATCATTTCAACGATGAAGTCAAGCGCGAACACATCCGTAAATTGCTCTTACGCTGTGTTTCACAGAACGCTATCCCCATCATCAATTACAACGATGCCGTTTCGCAGTCGGAAAACAGGCGCATGGAGATTGCCGCACTGTCCCGTTCGCTCACGAAAGTCCATGAATGCATCGACAACGACGAAACCGCTTCCCTTGTGGCTTGCCTTGTCAAAGCAGAAACATTGCTTATTCTTACGAGCGTCGACGGCATTTACACGAATCCCCACGATCCTTCCACTTTGATCGAAGAGATCAGCGGCAAGGATTCCTACGAACTGGTCGATAACATTGAAAATTATAAGAAGTATTGCGACGGTTCTTCCAGAAAAGGTGCCAACGGGGCAAAAGCAAAACTCGAATACATCAAAGAGGCCGCTGCTCAGGGTACCCGCGTTTTGATCGCAAACGGTAAATACTCCATCCGCCAAATACTTTCCGGCAATGTAAAATGCACAAAGATCAGCATTCGCTGAATCTACACATTATAAGAAACAATTTATGGAAATCAGATAATTTTTAAAGGAAATCGGATTTTCGCCTGAATCTGTCGATCTCATCGAAAAAGCGGGCAGCTCTTTCGATCTGAAAGCTCTTCAACCTTATCGGGAAAAACTTATCGCTGCCCCTACGGATATTGAAAACGTTCACGAGCCTGCACATTCCTTCCGATGCCAACCTTACCGATGAAAATATCCGCTGTTTCTTTGCGGATGCGCACGCGTTTTTTACCAAATTTTATCCGTTGTACGCCAATGTCGTTATGCCCGTTTGCACAAATTCGGTTTCTTCTGCTTGCTTTTTCATAAAAGCGATTCCGACGCGGTTGCGGAGCGGTTGCGGAGCGGTTGCGGAGCGGTTGCGGAGCGGTTGCGGAAAAAAGGAACGGGACGCGCTGTCAGCGCGTCCCGTTCCTTTTTTCCGATTCTATTAAACTTAGTCAAGTTCGTAATGGCAGCCGGAAATCTGCGTAGGAGGAAGCGTTTCGCCTTCCTTCATATACACGCAGCCCATGGATTCACCATTCGGGCCTACCACTTTGTAATTCGCCGACTTGGGCGCCGTATCACCGGAATTCAGTCTCATAATCATTTAACCTCCTGATTGAGATATCATCAGTATGCGCACCAAATTCCGATATATACACCTTTTAAAGAAAAAATTGCAAAATCAATAAAACCGCCGCCAACAAAAACAAATACGCAGAGAACCAAAAAAGCTTTTTGCCTTTCACAAGATTCAGCATCCAGCGTATGGATATAAATCCGAATACCGCGGCACAAACCGTTCCCACAGCCAGACTTTGCCAAGAAATAGCAGATACGTATGCAGGATTTTGAAACGCCTTCCATAATTCCACGCAGACCGCACCCGCTATGACGGGAATACTGAGCAGAAAAGAAAAATCCGCCGCCGTCTCCTTATCCAACCCGACCGCAACGCCTGCCGACAAAGTCGTACCGCTGCGCGAAAGCCCAGGTATGATTGCAAAAGCCTGCGCAACCCCCACTGCCATTGCGTTTTTTACCGTCAAAGGACGGAAAACCCTCGCTTTTTTTGTTTTTCTGTCGCAATACAGCAACAGCAACGCAGATGCCAGAAATCCTGCCCAGAGCCATTTTCCTCCGAAAAAGATCTCATCGACGATGTCCCCGAGAAGCACGCCTGCAAGTCCTGCCGGGATCGTGCCTAATACCAGGCAAAGAAGTTTTTTCCGATCATACTTTAAAAACTCCCATAATCTGGGCGCATACAAAAACAGTACCGCAACCAGCGTTCCCATGTGCAACATGATTCCCAGAAACATATCGGCTCCGCCCGTATCCACCCCCAGCAACCGTTCCGACAAGATCAGATGTCCGCTCGATGAAACGGGCAAGAACTCCGTTATCCCCTGCACGATCCCGAGCAATGCAGCTTTCCATACTTCCATGCTTTCCCCTCCTGCCTGTACAACCTATTTTATGCACCGCTCGTCCCGTTTAGAAGTCGCATCCTTCCTTTGAATTCAAAACAAAATATAATTGATTTCCCGCATGAATTTTAGTATAATAGAACAAGAAATTATTACAATGCATATTGTCGCGGAGGGAACGGATCATGATCGAAAAAATATTCGGTAAAAAATCGACCGGAATCGTATATATGATCTGTATGGGATTTCTGCTGATTTCCTTTGCATTCGCCGCCGCGGCTTACTTTCTTTGGAAAAAAGGTTCCCTCCTTACGTTGATCGGTTTTGCCGTCTTTACCGTTTTTGAAATTGCTCTGATGAGCCTTCCGGTATTCGTCCAGAAAAAATTCAGGATCTATATCCCGCCTGCCGTTGAAATCTGTATTTGTCTTTCGTCCGTTCTTTTTCTGATCGCTCGCATGTATCCCGCCAGAACCGACCGTCTTTCCATGCTTGTACCGCTTTTTACAGGTTTCACCGTTGCAATGACCGTTTTCTGTATACTGCACTCCCTTTCCGATTCCGAAAAAAAGTATTTTCGCAGGCTTTCTCCTGTCCGCATCACAATTTTAACCTTTGTATTTTCATTCCTGCTCATTCTGCTGTTCAATATCGGATTGTATATAATAGCCGTCGTGACCCGCCAACTGCCTTCGGAAGGCGTCCGTTTTTTTCTTACCTATTCAGCCTCTCATCTGAGCGGAATCCTGAGCTTTTGCGTGATCGGTGCCCTGTCGCTCTATTCATCCAATCCCGAAAAATACCGATTTCAAAGTTTTAAAAACGCCGATTCCGCACAGCGTACAGCTCTCGAAAACAACAATAAAACGCAATACGCAGTTATCCGCAACATCTCTCGCGATAACACCGACTACAAAATGCTCCTGCGCGGCATCAAAGCCAAATTTCTGCTCGGAAGAATTATTTACCTCGCTCTTTATGCGGGTTATCTCGTCTTTGCAGGTATTTCCTTTGCCAAATGGGGCAATCTCGGCATCGTCATCATCCTTTCCTTTGCCGTCGGTTTTGTTCTGATCTCATTGGTCTATACTTATGAATACCATCTTTTCCGAAACGGTTCTCCCAACCAACGTCTGCGTAAGTTAAAGATCGCAAAGACCATCGTACGCGTCTATACCCTTATCCTGCTTCTGACCGTTTCTTTCCTTTCCGATTATAAAATGAACGAATTTTCCATTCTCGTTTCCAATATCATGGCACTCGTCAATCTGGGGTCTCTGTTTTATAATCTGTTCGGAAAACCCAAAAATTACCCAGGCGTCCATACCCCGTCCGACAAGCAAAAAAGCACTCCGAACGGAAATTCCGATTTCATTCAAAAGCAAAAAGACACTACTTTACCTGAAACAGAAAAACATACCGTTGCAAGTGATTCTTCTTCTGTCGGCAAAATCCCTGCCGAAGAAAAACAACCACCCGATTCTTCTGCGGAACCTTCACGCCTTTCCGATACGGATTGAACGGTTTTTGATGAACAAAACGATATACCGTATCTGCAATTTTACAGCAAAAAGCTCCGCGCCGTCGTATCTTACGACGGCGCGGAGCTTTTTTAATCATGCAATGAATTTGATAAACTTTGTAAAGTATATGAAACGCTTTCTGAGCGTGAACGCTCTCCTGCGTATAAAAAGAGTAAAATCCTGTTTTACAGCTCGCCTACAACATCGTTCAGACTCTGCAACACGACGTCCGGCGTATCCGATTCGGGTAATGTTTCCGCTTTATGCGCATCTGTTTCCCCGCTCAGAACGAGAATGGTATGAAAGCCATTATTTTTTCCGAAACGGATATCCGTATGGGGCCTGTCGCCAACCATAACGATTTCCGCGGGGGAAACATGGTAACGATTCAAAATAGCTTCTCCCATGACCTGAAAAGGTTTTCCGCAGATAACGTCAGGCTC
>QAKO01000092.1 GCA_003343765.1 Bacillota bacterium
GGCGGCGATGGAATGTTACGGCATCGTCGAAACCGTTTCGCGCCGTTTTACGGACAGTCTTTCTGAATTGTTCAAAAAACAGTCACAGGGCAAGGGTGTCAAGGTGACAACGAACGGGGATCGCATTTATATTGATGTGTATGTTATTATCAAGTTCGGTGTGTCGATCAATGCCGTTGCCGAGTCTTTGAAAGAGAGCGTCAAATACAGAGTGGAAAAGTTTACGGGGATGATCGTGGACACGGTCAACGTAAACATTATCGGGGTAAAGCTGTAATTACCCGTCCCGTCAAAAGGAGATTTATCTTTCATGCCAAAAACGATCGGCGGCACCGAATTCCGCAAGATGATACTTGCGGGGGCAAAGGTGCTTGAAATAAACAGAACCAAAGTGGATTCGCTCAACGTATTCCCTGTTCCGGACGGGGACACGGGAACGAATATGTCGCTGACCATCCAGTCGGCGGTCAAGGAACTTTCGCTGTGTCCTTCCAACCGTCTCGGAGAGCTTTGCGACGCAGTTTCCAAGGGTGCGCTCAAAGGAGCGCGCGGAAACTCGGGGGTGATTCTTTCCCAGCTTTTCCGCGGAATTTGTGCGGAGATCAAAAATGGCGAGGAAGTGACCGTCAAAACATTTGCGAAGGCAATGGAAAACGGTACGAAAGTAGCTTATTCGGCAGTATCCAAGCCCAAGGAAGGAACGATGCTGACCGTCGCAAGACTTATGAGCGAGTTTGCTCGTCAGGCGGCTCCGAAATATAAAGATTTTGCATTATTTCTGACGGACGTCATTAAAAAAGGTGAAGAAGCACTGGCGCAGACGCCGGAACTTCTGCCGGTACTGAAAAAAGCGGGCGTAGTCGATTCGGGCGGCATGGGGCTTTTGTGTATCTACCGCGGATTCTTGGGTGTACTCAACGGGGAAGAAGTCGCGGAAGAGTATGTCGCGCCGGAAGCGGGCAAGAGCGAAGAAGACGTATTCGGCGACAATTCGGACATTATCAATCTGGATCTCGGCGAAATCGAATTTGCTTACTGTACGGAATTTTTCATTATCAATTTAAAGAAATCGACGACGCTTGCCGATATCGACCGATTGAAGGAAAAACTGATGGCGATCGGGGATTCCGTGATCTGTATCGGGGATCTGGAACTTGTCAAAGTGCACGTGCACACGAATAATCCGGGGCAGGCGCTTTCCTATGCGGTGGAGCTGGGCGAACTGGATCGCGTGAAGATCGAAAATATGCTCGAACAGAACCGTGCTCTGCGTGCAAAGCGCGAGGCGGAGAAAAAAGAAATGGGAATGCTCGCGATCTGTGCGGGCGAAGGCGTTGCGGCGATCTTCAAAGATCTTCTGGTTGACCGCGTGATCGAAGGCGGCCAAACCATGAACCCGAGCGCAAGCGATATTGCGACGGCGGTGCAGAAGATCAACGCGGAACACGTTTTCGTTTTCCCGAACAATAAAAATATTATTTTGGCGGCGGAACAGGCGAAAGCGCTGGTCACGAACCGCACCATACACGTTATTCCGACAAAGAATGTGCCGCAGGGATTTGCGGCAGCGCTGGCATTCAACAGTGAAGTGAGCGCGGAAGAGAATAAAACGGATATGATCCATGCTATCGACAATGTCAAGGCGGGGCAGATTACATACGCCGTCCGTTCGACGAGCGTAAACGGGTTTAATCTGCACGAGGGCGACATTATCGGATTGGATGACAAGAAGATTCTGGCAAAGGGCACCAATGTAGACGATACGCTGCTTGCGTTGATCGACAAGCTGAAAGACAGTACGCACGAGATCATCACGCTCTATTACGGCCAGGATATAAAGGAAGAGGATGCCGAAGCGCTTGCCGCGCGGGTAGCGGAGAAATTTCCTGATTGTGACGTCGATTATCATTTCGGCGGCCAACCGATCTATTATTATATCGTATCGCTCGAATAAGAAAACAGCGCGGCGGGTATTTGCCCGCCGTTTTTATTTTTGAATGCAGACAATGCAACCTTACGAAATTGTGTGCGGCGGTGCGGTGGGAGCGAGTTCAATTATTGCGGAAGGTTGAACGGTGAGTTCGCAGACGGACAACGCAAGCTTACGACTGTTTGCGCGGCGGAGCGGGACGGTCGGAGCGCGATGAGTCATTGCTGGAAGCAAGGATATGGGGTTGAATGCAGACAACACAAACTTACGGCTGTATGCGCGGTGGCGCAGGTTAGTCGGAGCGCGTTTATCGGCAAGCAGTTCAGTCCTGATTTTGTTTGAGCGAACGGGCGATCGGGAATAAATTGCGGGATCCGAAACAAATCAAAGAGTGCAGGAAAAACATGGAACTCAAAAAGATACGGGGAATTTCCGAAAAAAGGGAAAAGGACCTCAACAAACTGAATATTTTTACGGCGGAAGATCTGGTGCGTTATTTTCCGCGCGATTATCTGGATCTTACGCATACGGTCAGGATATCGGAATGTTACCATAACGACATTGTGTTGCTGGCGTGCCGAGTATCTTCGCCGCCGCAGACGGTGTATAACGGCCGCCGCAGTTTTGTGAAGGTTTGGTGCGATCAGGGCGGAGAACGGTTTTCGGCGATCTGGTTCAATGCGCCGTATGTCAAGAACAATCTTAAAGCGGGCGAGGAATACCTGTTTTACGGCAGAGTCCACAACAAATACGGAATGGGAACGCCGAGTATGGTAAACCCGTCTTTCGAGCTTCGCGAAAAAAATTATCGGTTGAAAGGGATCGTGCCTGTGTACGGACTGCGCGGCACGCTCACACAGAGAGCGTTGCGCGATGCGATCCGCGACGCTTTGCAGAAGGTTCCCGTCGTATCAGCCATTCCTCCGGAGCTTATACGGAAATATGCGTTGCCATCTCTTTCGGAAGCGTATCGGAAGGTCCATGCGCCCGAATCGCTTTCGGACAGGGACGAAGCCGCCGAACGCATCGCACTGGAAGAATATTTTATTCTCATTTCTGCGTTTCGTTTCATGAAAGGCGGAAAGGAAGATGCGCGCGTCTTTCGTTACTCGGCTACGGCGCGGGAAACGGCAGAATTTGCGGCGCGGTTTCCTTTTACGTTCACGGACGGGCAGAAACGCGCGGTGGACGACATTTATGAAAATCTTAAATCTCCCAAACGGATGAACCGCCTGTTGCAGGGAGACGTGGGGAGCGGAAAGACGGCGGTTGCGCTGTGCGGCATTTACATGGCGGCAAAAAGCGGTTACCAGGCGGCGTTTCTGGCTCCGACGGAAGTTCTGGCGGCGCAGAACTATGCGCTTGTGCAGAAATATCTGCCCGAATTCAGGTCGGCGTTTCTGGCGGGAAGCACGTCCGCCAAGGAGAAACGGGAAATCAAAAAAGCGCTGAAAGAAGGAGCGATCGATATCATCTGCGGCACGCACGCGATCATTCAGGAGGACGTGGAAACGAAGAATCTTGCTTTCTGCGTCTGCGACGAACAGCACCGTTTCGGTGTTGCCCAGCGCAGTGCGCTGGGCGAAAAGAGTGCGGGAGCGGATATGCTGGTCATGTCCGCAACGCCTATTCCGCGAACGCTGTCGTTGATTTTTTACGGGGATCTGGACATTTCGGAGATCAAGGACAAGCCGAAAGCGCGCTGTGAGATCGTAACGGGCATTGTGCCTCCGCATAAGTATGAGAATATGCTCGAATACATCGGGGAAGAAGCGGCGAAAGGCAACCAAAGCTATTTTGTCTGCCCGAAGATCGAAGGGGACGACGAGGGCGCGCTGATGAGCGTGACCGAGCTTTTCGACGAGCTGAAAAACAGGCTGCCGCGCGTGCGCTTTGCGCTTTTGCACGGGAAGATGAAAGACAAAGAAAAAGCGGAGATCATGCAGGCGTTCAAGGATAAAAAATACGATTGCCTTGTATCCACGACGGTCATCGAAGTGGGGATTGACGTTCCCGATGCAACGATCATGGTCATTTATAACGCGGAGCGTTTCGGGCTTTCGCAGTTGCACCAGTTGCGCGGCCGCGTGGGCAGGGGTACGAAAAAGAGCTTTTGTTTCCTGCTTCTGGGTTCGGATTCTCCCGAAGCGCGCGAACGCCTTTCCGTGATCAAAAATAATACAGACGGTTTCCGAATTGCGGAATACGATCTGCGTATGCGCGGCGGCGGCGATTTCATGGGTACGCGCCAGAGCGGTAAAATGCTTTCCGAAATCAAAAATCTCAGGTACCCTCCCGAGGTTATTTTCGAGGCGAAAAAATTGGCCGATGAAGCCGTATCCTGCGGCGATATCTCCTTGCTCCGTTCGCTTGCGCTCAAAAAATACGAAAGCCTGCAGGATGTCGTGCTGAATTGAGTAAATTCATGCTTGTATCGGTTATTTTATGCGGATTTCATTGACAGAAACGCCGCGCTCGTGTTAAAATTGTACAGAATAGAAAAAATGTATAAATTCATAATTGTGCGGGGATAAATTGCATAATTATGCAATTTATCCGAGGAAAATGTATGTCGTATTTCAAATTGCCGTCGGGACTGAGGGACATATTGCCGCAGGAGAGCGCACGGCTGGATCAAACGGAAGAGGTCCTGCGGAAAAAGTTTAAGGATGCGGGTTTTTCGTCGGTGCGGACGGCGGGGATCGAGTATTATGATACGTTTGCCTGCATCAAGAGTTCGGTACCGCAGACGAAGATGTTCAAGATGACGGACAAAGACGGGAATCTGATCGTATTGAAGCCGGACATGACGTTGGCATGTGCGCGCATAGCGGCGACCAAACTGCGTGAAAACAGCGCGAAGCTTTGTTATTTTTCCAATGTTTATGATTTTTCGGCGGTCGGAAACAGTGACCGCGAGGTTATACAGGCAGGCGTGGAAATTTTTGGGGAAGACGGTGCGGAATCGGACGCGGATGCTGTGGCGTTTGCCATTGATTGTCTGAAAGCTTCGGGCCTGAAAAATTTTATTGTGGATATCGGGCATGTCGGGTTTTACAAAGGACTTCTGGAAGGGAGCGGTCTTTCGGAGGAAGCGGCGGAGGAGATCCGCGGCTATATCAACGCGAAGGATGCGGTGAATACGGAAATTGCGCTGCGTGCTTACGGGGCGAACGAGAAGGCGCAGGCGGCGATCCTTGCTTTGCCGTCGCTGTTCGGTGGCGTGCAGATCCTGAAAGAGGCGGAATCTTTGACGGATAACAAAATGGCGCTTTCGGCGCTTGCGCATTTGCAGAACGTATATGCCTGTCTGAAGAAGAAAGGGGTCGAGCAGTATGTATCGTTTGACCTTGGTACGGTAAAGAGTCTTTCTTATTATTCGGGAATGGTCTTTACGGGACTTGCGGAAGGAGTGGGCGCCGCGGTGCTTTCGGGCGGGCGGTACAATGATCTTTGCGCGCAGTTCGGGCGCGATCTTTCCGCGGTGGGATTTGCCATCGGATTGATGCGCGTGCTTCGCGCACTGGAAGCGGAGGTGAAAAGCGGATGCTGAACGTTGCGCTTGCCAAGGGTCGGCTTGCCGATTCCTGTGCGGATATATTTATGAAATGCGGAATACAGGCGCAGATCCTGAAAGAGGAAACGCGCAAACTGGTGTTGGAAACGCCTGACGGGAAATTCAAATTCTTTTTTGTCAAGCCTTCGGACGTTCCGACATATGTGGAATACGGTATCGCGGATATCGGCATTGTCGGAAAGGATACGCTTTTGGAAGCGGGGGCGGAGCTTTACGAGATGCTGGATCTGAAATTCGAAAAATGCAAACTCTGTATTGCGGGATTCCCCGAGAAAAAAGACATGCTGACGGCGCCGCACCTGCGGGTGGCGACGAAATACGTGAATACGGCGAAAAAGCTGTTTTTCTCGCGCGGCGAGGACGTGGAGATCATCAAGCTGAACGGTTCGATTGAACTTGCGCCGCTCACGGGGTTGTCGGATGTGATTTTTGATATCGTGCAGTCGGGCGGAACACTGCGTGCCAACGGGCTTGTTGTGCTGGAAGAAGTGTTTGATATTTCCGCGCGGCTGGTTGCGAATAAAGTCAGCCTGAAAACGAAGGCGGCGGAGATTCTGCCCCTGATCGCTCAGATGAAAAAGTATATCGGTTGAAACGCCGATTCGGAAGAACATTTATGAAAATTTACAAAAATGCCGCGGAGGCGGCGGAAATTTTAAAGCGCGGAAAATTCGACGACGCGGCGAAGGCCGCGGCGGTCAGAGAGATCGTGAATGCGGTGAAAGAGCGCGGCGACGAAGCGTTGTTTTCGTATTGCGAAAAGTTTGACGGGAGCCAACTTTCCGCGCAGACGGTCTGTGTGAGCAAGGAAGAGACGGAAGCCGCTTACGCGCAGACAGACGAAACGTTTTTAAATTCGCTGCGGAAGGCGGTAAAGAACGTCTATGAATATCATGCCCGCAGCGTGATGAAGGAAGATATCTGCACGAAGGACGGCAGAACCACAGGGTTTGCCGTGCGAGCGGTTTCGCGAGCGGGGATCTATGTGCCGGGCGGCACGGCGCCGCTGGTGAGTTCTGTACTGATGGGCGTATTACCCGCAAAAGCGGCAGGTGTGAAAGAAATTTATGTCTGCACGCCTGCAAAATGCGGAAAGGTGGATCCGTCGGTGATTGTGGCGGCGCACGAGTGCGGCGTCACGAAACTTTTCAAAGCGGGCGGAGCACAGGCGATCGCCGCGTTTGCATACGGTACGGAAAGTATTCCGAAAGTGGACGTGATCGCAGGTCCCGGGAATATTTATGTAACGCTTGCCAAAAAGGAAGTGTACGGCGAGGTTGGCATCGATATGCTGGCGGGGCCGTCGGAGATACTGATCATTGCGGACGGCAAGCAGAAACCGCAGTATGTGGCGGCGGATGTTTTGTCGCAGGCGGAGCATGATAAACTGGCGCGCGCGATTGTTCTTACCGACGACGAAGAATTTGCAAAGATCGTCGCAAAAGAAGTAGACCGTCAGCTGGAATTGCTGCCGAGAAAAGAAATTGCGGAATACTCGGTGGCGAATGCGGGCGGCATTATACTGGTAAAAGATCTGGACGAGGCGTGCGCGCTGGCGAATGAAATTGCGCCCGAGCATCTGGAAATTGCTGCGGAAAATTGCGAAGAACTTCTGCCGAAGATCGAACACGCTGGTGCGGTATTTTTGGGGAGCTATACGCCCGAACCTGTCGGAGATTATTTTGCGGGACCCGATCATATTTTGCCCACGGGCGGAACGGCGCGGTTTTTCCAGGTGCTGAACGCGGATATTTTCCTGCGCAAGATGAGCGTGATCCGCTATACGAAAGAAGCGATCCTGGAAGACGGAGCGGACATTGTACGGCTTGCCGAGAGTGAACAGCTTACCGCGCACGCAAATGCGGTGCGGGTACGTTTGGAGGGTGAGAAATGAGAAAGGCGGAACTTACGCGCAAAACGCGCGAAACGGACATCGAACTGAAACTGGATCTGGACGGAAACGGTAAAAATTCCGTGGATACGGGTGTCGGTTTTCTGAACCATATGCTGGAATTATTCAGTGTGCATTCGGGCATGGATCTGTGTGTCCGCTGCAAGGGCGATACGGAAGTGGACTTCCATCATAGTGTGGAGGATGTAGGTATCTGCCTGGGACAGGCATTCAAAACGGCGCTCGGCGACAAAAAGGGGATCGCGCGGTTTGCGGACAGGGTCGTGCCGATGGACGAATGTGCTGCGTTGGTCGCGATCGACATCAGCGGCAGGCCGTTTCTGAATTTCGAAGAGAAACTGACGGGCAAGATCGGCGAATTTGATGCGGAGCTTGTGGAAGAATTTCTGCGCGCGTTCAGCTTCAATGCAGGGATGAATGTGTATGTAAAACTTTTAAAAGGCGGGAATATGCACCACGAAGCGGAAGCGATCTTCAAAGCGCTTGCCAAGTGCGTACAGGATGCGGTGAAAGTGGTTTCCGACCGTATTCCGTCATCGAAAGGAGTGCTGTAAATGCTCGGCATCATCGATTACGGAGCGGGAAATCTGCGTTCCGTACAGAAAGCGCTTGAAGCGATCGGGGAAAAAGCGGTCATTTCGGGCGATCGCTCGGTGCTGGACGGCTGTGAAAAACTGATCCTGCCGGGCGTAGGCTCGTTCGGGGCGGGCATGGCGCAGCTTTGTGAGGCAGGTCTCGACACATATATTCTGGAGCGTGTCAAGGACACAAAACTTCTCGGCATTTGTCTCGGAATGCAGTTTTTGCTGGAAAAGAGTTTTGAAGACGGCGAGTTCAAAGGCTTGGGGCTTGTGAAAGGTCAGGTTATCCGATTCACGGAAGGAAAGATTCCGCAGATCGGCTGGAATGAAGTAACGTGTCTGAAAACGCCGCTGTTTGACGGTATTGCGGATGGTACGCGTTTTTATTTCGTGCACAGCTACCGTGCCGACTGTGCGGACTGCTTTGCGGCCGCAAAGACGGAATATTATGTGCAGTATCCTTCGGCGGTCTACGCGGGCAACGTGTACGGGGTACAGTTTCATCCCGAAAAGAGCGGCGAAGCGGGCTTAAAGCTCTTGAAAAATTTTTGTTCGATGTAAATTTGCGAAGTTTCAAGGCGGCGTGATTGCATCAAAGATTTGCGCCGTTCAAGGCATACGTATATTAAAAAATGTTTCAAAACGACGGGGTTTGATGACAAGATAAGAACAGCAAACCCTGCGGCAGAAAGGAAACTGCAGAAAGGTTGCGGCATCCGAAACGAATCTTAAAAAATCCGATCTAAAAAATCCGAACGGAGGGCATATGATATTATTTCCAGCCATTGACATTTTGAACGGAAAGGCAGTGCGGCTTTACAAAGGCGACAGAAATAAAGTAACGGAATACGGAGATCCTTTGGAATTTGCGGAAAAATGGGCGGAAGCAGGGGCAAAGTGGCTGCACGTCGTCGATCTTTCCGGTGCGTTTACGGGAGAGAGCGGCATCGATTCGATCCTGACGGAGATCAAGAAGCGGCTGAACATTTCCGTGCAGAGCGGCGGCGGATTGCGCAGTATAAGCGATGTGCAAAGGCGGTTGGACGCAGGTGCGGACAGGGTCGTCATCGGTACGATGGCGGCGTGCCATCCGGATGAATTTGCGCTTACGGCATATAAATTCCCCGAAAAAGTTGTGGCAGGGATCGACGCGCGCGACGGTATGTTTGCCGTCAAAGGCTGGACGGAACAGACGGACATCACGGCGGTATATTTCGGAAAGAAATGCAAAAAAATGGGCATACGGTATGCACTTTTCACGGATATTTCCAAGGACGGAGCGATGGAAGGGTGCAACGTTTGCGAGACGATACGCATTCAGAAAGAGACGGAACTTCAGGTCATTGCAAGCGGCGGGATCTCGTCGCTCAAAGATATTGAAAATCTTCGCGACAGCGGGATCTACGGGGCAGTGCTGGGAAAATCCATTTACAGCGGTGCCGTCGATTTGAAAGAAGCGCTGAAAACGGCGCGCGGCTGAGCGGTAATTATAGGTTTACGGTTTTTGCGTGCAGCCGCGTGCCTGAAAAGCGGGGCGGCCGAAAACGGGAAGAAACGAAAAGTATGGAGCAGATATGTTAGCAAAACGCATTATACCCTGTCTGGATATCGATAAGGGCAGGGTGGTGAAAGGCGTCAATTTTGTCAATCTGATCGACGCGGGCGATCCTGTGGAAATAGCCCGCGCTTATGATAAAATCGGGGCGGACGAAATCGTATTTTTGGATATTACGGCATCCAGCGACGGGCGAAAGACTGCGGTGGATATTCTCAGCCGTGCCAGTGAGCAGGTGTTTATTCCGCTCACGATAGGCGGCGGGATCCGCAGTGTGGAAGATTTCCGCGAGCTTTTGGCCGCAGGTGCGGACAAGATCGCGGTCAATTCCGCGGCGATCAGGTCTCCGCGGCTGATTACGGACGCGGCGCTGAAATTCGGGTCGCAGTGCGTGGTTCTTGCGGTGGACGCAAAATCGAACGGGAAAGGCTCCTGGGATGTTTATCTCAACGGCGGAAGGGTCAAAACGGATCTGGATGCGATCGAGTGGATCCGTGAAGCGGAAAAACTGGGCGCAGGGGAAGTATTGCTGACCAGTATGGACAGGGACGGCACGAAAGCGGGTTACGATCTGGAACTGACGCGGCGGGCGGCGGAAGCGGTCAATATACCCGTCATTGCTTCGGGCGGAGCGGGTAAAATGCAGGATTTTGCGGACGTTCTGACGGAAGGGAAGGCGGATGCTGCGTTGGCGGCGTCTTTGTTTCATTTTTCACAGATCGATATGCGGGAGCTGAAAGAGTTTCTGGCAAAACAGGGTATTCCCATCAGGAGGGTTCAGACATGGCGGAACTGAAATGGAATGCGGACGGGCTGATATGTGCCGTAGCGCAGGATTACGAGAGCGGCGAAGTGCTGATGCAGGCATACATGAACGAAGAAGCATATGAAAAGACGCTGGAAACAGGATATGCACATTATTGGAGCCGTTCAAGAAAAAAACTTTGGAAGAAAGGCGAAGAGAGCGGACACTTGCAGAAAGTGCGCGCGATCTATCTGGATTGCGATATGGACTGTGTGCTTTTGAAAGTGGAGCAGACGGGCGTAGCCTGCCATACGGGGAATTACACCTGTTTTTATTCGCCAGTAAAGGAAAACGGGATCGGGGCAGAGATGCTGGGACAGTTGCAGCGTATTGTGGAAGACCGGAAAGAAAATCCCGAAGAGGGGAGTTATACAGCGTATTTGTTTGAAAAGGGCGTGGACAAGATCGCCAAAAAGACGGGCGAAGAAGCGGTGGAACTCGTGCTTGCGGCGAAAGGCGGCAAGAAAGAGGAAATTATCGGGGAGTGCGCCGACTTGTTTTATCACACGCTCGTACTTCTCGCCAATGCGGGCGTGAAGCTGTCGGATGTCTGTACGGAACTGAAAAACAGACACTGAAATTTTAATTTTTTCTCTCCGACGCAGAAATAACCGTATGCGGAGGGCTCAGCCCTTCGATGGCGATGATTTTGTTAACACATATTCAAAGTCGCGGATATTTGCCCGAAGAGATCGCAAGGGTACGAAAAACGGGGCAAGTGTTTCGCGAATCGTTATATATTCCCGTCTTTGCGGCGGGAAGGAGGAATGATCATGGCAAACGTACAGAGAAAAGGATCTCTGCTTTCTTTCCGTCCGGACATCAAGGTGCTGGATGCGACCTTGAGGGACGGCGGATTGTGCAATAATTTTGAATTTACGGACGAATTCGCCAAAGCGCTCTTTCAGATGAACGTGGCGGCGGGTGTCGATTATATGGAAATGGG
>QAKO01000052.1 GCA_003343765.1 Bacillota bacterium
GACGCATAGGAAGCCAGCTTCTTCATGTTTGCCATCATGTCCGCAAACCGCGCGGACATAGCATTGTATTTGCTTCCCTCTTTGAAATATTCGTTGACCACGCGCGTAAAATTGTAAGTATACAGGCTTGCCGAATCGTTGAGAGGATCGGTAGGATCATATTCCCAAACTTCGTCAATTTCGGAAATATAACTGTAATCGCCGTCCTGAGAATGAACGTCGCGGATCATGTCCCTGAAATATTGGTCCATGTACATCCGCATTACCCAATAGAAATTGTTCCCCTCCAGACCCGCAGCGTCAAAATTTAGGCCGAGAGGCGCCGTATAACCCGCCTCCTTCAGCGCGTCCAATGCCGCGATCAGACTTGCCCAATCCGTCGGCACCGCAATGCCATACTCTTCAAAAATGTCTTTGTTATAAAAAGCAACAAACGCATTTCCTTCCATCGACAAATTGTAGATCTGCTGCGTCTTGTTGTCCGTGCGGTAAGCATCCTCCCGCAACGTCGATTTCCAGACTTTATTGTCGTTGTACGCATTGGTCGTATTCAGATACGGCGTAAAATCCACAAGTTTGCCCGATCCGTAATACTGCGTGACCGTGTTTGCCTGAATAATATCCCCCGTCTGTTTGTCCGGATTTTTCAAAAGCCCGTCTACGGAAGTGATGTATCCCTGCGGATCCTGCGAGGAACGGACATTCACGCGTACCGTGATCCCCTTCGCTTTCATCATCTTTGTATAGGAATTTCCGACATTTTTGAACGCCGTTTCACTGTCCGAATCGATAGGCAGAAAGATGTTGATCTCTCCGTCTTTCAGCTGCCCTGCCGATCCGCTCGGATTATCCGTACCACCGGGATCGTTTTCGGCGGGCGTACCCCCGCATGCTGCTGCCGAAATCAAAAATACACACGCCAACAACACCAAAAATAGTTTTTTGATCGATCGCATATTTATCTCTCCTTTTTATTTTTAAGGTAAGGTTATAATTTGAGCCCCGAAGCAAATTCGCCGTCGATAAAAAATTTCAAGCCGATGACCGTCGAAATCACCAAAGGAATACCGCTGACCAAATACAGGGCATATGTCGCGCCCCTGCCCGCCATCAATCCGTTGCTGAGGATCGCCTCGCTGGCGCGCGTTGCCAGATCTTTCAGCGCGGGCATCAGCGTTCCGTGTTCGGGATTGTTCATAAATATCATCAACGGCCACAAATAGTCGTTATAGATCGCCGAAAAAATCGCCACGCCTTGCACCATGATGATCCCGAACGTGAGCGGAAGCGCAAGCGAAAAGAAAGTGCGAAAATCTCCCGCCCCGTCAATTTCCGCCGCCTCGTAAATATCCGCGGGCTGTTGGGTCATGAACGTTCGGAACAGAAATATCGAGGCGATCTGATTCCCCGCAATATACGGCAGGATCACGGCAAACCAGCTTCCCAAAAGATTCATTTGTACTATGTTCAGATATTGCGGCGTCAAAGACACGACCCCCGGCACAAGCATCGGCAAAATTACCAGATAAAACAGAAAATTTCTGCCGGGAAACCGCTTGCGCACGAAAATGTATGCCGAAAACGCGGACAACAGCGTCATCGCGACTACCGACACGATATCAATAAACAAAGTAATGCCCATATTCGGCAATGCCTTTACGATCGCCGACGAATAGTTTTCCCATTGGATAACTTTAGGCAGCGACCATAGGCTCCCCGTAGAAATATCTTGCTCTGTTTTCAAAGACAAAATCACTGTAATAATTACCGGCAAAAGCGTAAAAAATACCATCAAAACGAGATAGAATATGATCACGGACTGCGCAACCGCACCGTTCACGCCGCCTTTCCGCATCCTCTTCGAGCGTTCTGTTATTCGGTTCATCACATCGCCTCCTTATCCGTCTGCTTGCGGAAATTGAGAATCGTCGCAATCAGCAAAAACGCAAACAGATACATGCTCATCGCACTGGATAAACCATAATTCGGCTCGCTTCCGCCTTTGTAAATATTTTCGTAAATGATAAGAGCCGGGACTTTTAACCCGTGACCCGTCGCCTGATCGGTTATGAACAGCCGCCCGTAATCCTGCACCGATGCAATAAACGAAGTAATAAATATGTACTTGATCTGCGCAAATATAAGCGGGAGATCTATGGTCGCTATCCGTCTCCACCATCCGCATCCGTCAAGCTCCGCCGCTTCAAACAGCGATTTCGGTATTCCCATCACTCCGCCGTAAAAAATCAGATACGATCCGACCCACGGAAACGCAAACATAATGATGGATACAAGCGAACGCGTTTCCAGATACGGCCCTATCCATGTTTGAATGAATCCCGGGACAAAGATCGAACAGATACTGTTCAACAGGCCATAGCTGTCCGATCCGAAGATACCGTTGACCCAAACAAGCGTTCCCGCCACTCCGGGCAAAATCCCCGGTATAAACAGCAATACCCGCACGATAAACGAAAACTGCTTATTGCGCACCGCCAAAATAAATTCCGCAAACAAAAGCGGAGGCACTATCGCTTTGACGATATCCGTCACAAGCAGGATCAGCATCGTGAGCGCCGAATCCCAAAACAACGTATTGTACAATACGTCGATAAAGTTCTGAAGTCCGACAAATTTCGACGTTACCCCGTTGTAATTGAAGAAAGAAAGCCCGAATCCGCGCACGATCGGCCAATAATAAAATACCGCCAAAAGCGCAAACGTCGGGATAAGCCCCAAATATGCAAAACGATGCCTCACAGCAGCCCTTCCCACGACGGCAAACCAACGATTGACCCGCGCCCGCAAAGGCGTCCAGACACTCGCTCCGGCATAACACAAAAACAGAGCGAATACGATCGCCAACGGCAAAAAGACAGGAAACAGGCCTCCCATTGACGAAATTTGCCTTGCCTGTTCCACCGTCAGCCAGCGCAACTCCGCGCCCGACAGCACAAACGTATCCTGATCGGCAAACAACAGCGTCTCCCCTGCACAAGAAAGAGCAAAACGCTTCTCCCCTCGATCGGATACGGCAAATACCGAATGACTGTCCGTTCCGTAAAGCGTCTTTCCCGCACTTACGGCAAATGTAAAGGTTTGTGCAATACGTATGCTTTCTTTGCAGACAAAGTCTTTGTCGAAACGGTAATAAATCCCGTCAAGCCCCAATCCGGCAAAACCGTCGTCCGTTTCACAAAATGCCGCCAGTTTCTCCGCCGCGACCGGAAATTCCCGATAACCGTCCGCCATTCCGTTTGCCGTAAATAACCGCACGGTGTACGCGTCCGATGCAATATAAATGCTTTCGTCCGCCGTGATCAGTATTCCCTGCACACCCGTTTCCACGCCGCCCGAACTTACAGCATAATCCCCGCTGTCCAACTTCGGATAATCCCTGTAACTTGCGGGCGATTCTTCCGTCCCGCCGAAATCCGTCCGCAAAAGATATACGTCACGTTTTGCCCCGACTTCTCCGTAAACGGCAAACAGCGTTCCTCCCTCCGGAGAAAAATAGATCCTCTTGGGTACGTAATTGGTTTCCAGTACGCCTTCCGTTTCGCCTGTCTCCGCATCAAAACGCATGACCGTCCGATCGTCAAACAAAACATATGCTTTCTGCCCAAACAGAGCGACCGCCGTAGCTTTTGCCGCCGCTCCGTCGCTTGCAGCTTTGCTGTACTCCCACAACTGCTTCGGCTCCGCTTTTTCATAGCACTTCACGCCGCCCGCTTTGTCCGAAACAACCACATAGTCGGAATCTTCCGCAAGACTTTCCGCGCCCGCCTCCAATGTTACGGGCGAGGAAAAACTTCTCCCCGACGCACCCGCCGAAATTCCCGCAAACACGGAAAATACTATCGTTCCCGTCAGCGCAACCAGCGCCAACGCAAGCCACAAAAACGATACCGTTCTGCCTGTTTTTTCCATAAATTACCCTTTGGCGGACAAACGGGAAATCCCGTTTGTCCGCACATCCTTTTAACGCTCGCCTTTGCGTTTACGCATCAAACCAAACGCCGCTGCTCCAAGCAGAACGGCTCCCGCCAATGCGGCAGCGCCTCCTGCCGATCCTGAACATCCGCCTTTGCCCGTTTCATCCTTGTCCGTATCCCCGTCGGGATCCGTTCCCGGATCTGTCCCCGGATCTGTCCCCGGATCTTCCGTCTGCTCCTCTACCTTAAAGGAGAAGGAATACTCATTTTTAACACCTTCTATATCGGCCGTGGAACACACCCCCATCTGTAAACGGGACAGATTGGTTGCCCCGAGATCCAAATAGATGCTGTAATCGTTGAAATCCACTTTCAGCGATCCGTTATCCTCCGAAAAACGAATTACGTTGGCACCGATCACGCTTTCATCGTAAAAATTCGGATTGTCCGCGATGGGCATATTGTTTACATACACCTGTTTTCCGTCCTTGTCCCGGATATACAGTTTCACATACGCCAGCTGCGCGCTGCTGCTCTCTTCATCGTTCGCATAAACCGCAAGCGTTACCGTGTTTCCGCTGAACATATCGTAAAAATAGATCGCTACATATGCGTCCGTACTTCCGTCCTGCCCGTTTTTGAAATATCCGTTGAGCTTTTGAACGGTAAGTGTATAGGCGACTCCCCCGTCCTTTGTCAGATCCACCAGTTCAGAGTACAGATAATCGCTTTCGCCTTTCACTGTCAAAGTTTCCTCTGCATATGTTCCGTTGGAAACATCCAGGTTGTTCGCCCAATTATTTTCATACACCCGGTTGATCGCCATTGCAAAGTATAGGCCGCCGTCCGTCACGACCGCAAAGGAATACGTCCCTTCCGCCGTAAAATATGCTTTGGCTACGGTCAACGTACCGTCGGCGGATACCTCGTAATCGTCCGAGGATAATTCCTTCGACGTTGCCGTATCGATCACCGCGGAGACGGTTTTTCCCGCAAAGCCTTTCTCAAAAACAGCCCCTTCCGCACCGACTTTGGCGATCACTGCTTTGGAGGCATCCGCTTCGCAATACGCTTTCACGTTGATCGTCAGTTCCACACCGTTGTCCGCGGTCACCGTAAAGGTCATCGTGTCGGCATAGGCAATCGTTTTAAGATAACTGCCTTTGAGCGTAAGTATACCGTCGGCAAACGTATAATCGGAAGACGCAAGCGCTTCCCCTGCATATTTCACCGCCGTGACCGACGCCGTGTTGTAAACCGGCACGCTGATATCGGCATCCGTTCCCAACGTATATTCCAAACCGTATGTGTTCGCCGCCGCCGACGTGATGTCCGTGCGCGTCGTAAAATTCAATACGTCCAACGCGGAAAAAATGCCGAGGAAACATCCCTTTTCAAACGTAGCCTGATTCTTTGTATTCGTTCCGAAAATCTTGTATCCGTTAAAATACAGCTCCGTTTCCTGCCCTTGCACCGTGTTTCCTTCTGCATCCGCTTCCGCAAAACGAATTTCAAACAGCTGCGGCCCGTTCTGATTGATGTATTCCGGCTTGATCAGCGCATTGGCAAGCACGCCCGCGCATTGGAATTCGCCTTTGGCGTGCCCATACAGGAAGGTCAGCCTGTCCGTCGGATTGGATTCGTTGAGTTTATCCACCTGCGTCACGTCACTCGTAAATCCGATCGCAAACCAGCCGTGCGGATTCGGGTCGGAAAGCACCGTGTTGAAATCCATTTCTAAATAAACAGGCTTACTGACATCGATAGCTTCCGAATAATAGGCATTGCCCAAAAAACCGACGTTCAAAGTCGAAGAACCGTTTTCTCCCTTGACGACCTCTTCCGCGCTCTCATCGCCCGTCGTGCCGTTGCCTTTCACGATCCATTCATTATCTTTTTCATTACGGTAAACGACATGATCTACGCTTCCCGCAAGGGTAGACAGCGTGAACGTATATACCCCGTGCGAAAGCCCGTTGAGATACTCTTTTTTGAGCGTTACGTTGATCTTACCGTTTTCGAAGGTCGCCGTATAGTTTTCCGCCGCGAGCGCTTTGCCGTTTACGGTCATGCCGTACGTTTCTTCGCCGTTTTCATACGCCACCGCATAGGTCACATCCTCCGTAAGCGCCGTTTTGATGATCGTCGTCTCGGCCTGCTCATATACCGGAGGCGCATAGTACAACACTTCGTATCCGTACGTTGCCGTGCGAGCAGGCTCCTCTGCTGACGTAAAGGTGAATACCGTATCGACATCGAAATACCCTTCCGCTTTTTCGGTCAGAAATTCATTCGCCACGGTTACCGTGTTTCCGTCTACGGTGTAATCCTTATCTTTTTCGAGCGTGACCGTCTCCGCCGCCGCATTCACGACGCTTATACCCGCAACCGCTTTGCTTAAAGTAAAGGAAAGATCCTCTTCAAACGTCTTGACGTTGATCTTATCTTTATACGAAGCGTTGACGAGCACAAACGGATCCAACGCATTGAACGCAACCCACGGATCAGTGCCGCCTCCCCAGAAATCCAAGACCATTTGCACATTGCCCGATGAATAATTCGTCGTCTTAAGATCCGTCAGATCCGCGACCTTTTCGCCGTCGATATAGACCTGCGAGCTTTCCGCACCCATGACGATACTGACATAATGCATGACATAGGTTTCCGTAAGCACCATCGTATTGGAAGTATCCAACGGGAATACCTGCGCATCGTTGGCAAGAGTCTGCTTTGTGCCGTTTACGAAAATCTCAACGGTATCCGCCAGCGCGCTGAACATGATGGCAAACGGCGTATTGTTTTCGTTGACGCCGATATACGTGCCGACCTTTTCTTCATCAAAAAAATGAACGAGCCTCTGCGCGTGTCCGCCTGCGCTCGGCATGATACCGATCTGAAAATTGATCGTCTGCGATATGGGCAAAACTTTGTTGTTGAGCAGCTTGCCCTGCATAAGAGACGCCATCTTCGTATAGCCGCCCGCGGCTTCCGGGGCAACATAGCCGAGATATCCGTAGCCCGGCTGCCCCATCAATGTAGCCCCTGCAGTCCCGCTTGCGAGTACGTCATTTTTATCCGCCATGGCATTATACGCACTTTGCGTAAACCAACCGTTCGCATCGAAAGATGCTGCCGGCTCGTCCGCCTGTTTGCCGTGTCCCGCAGGTTCTGCCGCAAGCGCAAGCATCCCGTAGCCGAACACGGACAGAATCATCATTAACCCGAGAATCAGGCATGTGATCCATTTGCTTCTCTGTTTCATACATTTCCTCCTGAAACTGTTTGATTTCTTTTTGTAAACCGACCGACATTACCGCGCCTGCTTTGCGGGCAGGCAAGCCAAATTGAAACTTATGGCGAAAATCCGCCCTTATCCCCGCGCTTTCGCGCGGGAGAAAAATTATCTTTTAACGTTTGCTTTACCCGAAACGGTATAATTGAACCGTCCGATCGGCGCACAATCGCCTTCTATGTAATAATTCAGAATATCCGCATAACCCGTCACATGATCGCAAACCTTGAATTGCAAGGTAAAATCTCCTTCCATGCCGACCGCGGAACGCGGGATCTGTACGGTAAGATACTTTCCGTTCACCCGAATATCCGCCCAACCGCACAATTCCTGCCCTTCGCCGTCCTCTCCGAGTTTTTCGATCGAACCGACCGCTTCGCCGACCTTTCGGTTGACCGCATACCGGTATCCGTTCCAGCTCCCCTCATCCGCCGCCAATAAAATATTCATCCACGTCTTGTCGCCGCTTTCATAGTCCGTTATATCTTTCGCGCACGTGATCAGAAACGTAAGGTTCTCCGCATCATATACCGCCCGCACGTTCACAATATCGTTCCTGCCGCTCCTTTCCTTATACTTCGGCAAAGCATCGTTGGAGCTTGCATGGTCGCGCGGCGCCGTATCCCCCCTGAAATCCGCAAACCCCGCGATGTCTTCCCATTGCGACAGCCCACCATCGATGTCTACCTGTTTTTGTATCAGTTCCGTAGCCGCGGATGACGCGGGAATCCCCTTGAACGTACGTATATTCCGAACCAGCTGCATATAATAATTGTCGCCCAAAGGCCCAGCGCTCATCTCCGCATCGCGCGAAAACTCATCGTTGTATAAATCCACAAAATAGCTGTCCGGCCTCCCGTTGCCCGCCGGTTGCTTCTGCGCGACCCACTCGTTCCATCCGGTAACAAAAACATTGTTTACATTCCCTTTCTGCGCTTCCGCTATGGCATAATCCCACTGTTCCTGAAAATTTGTTCCGTATGCCACACGCTCTTTGTTGTTACTGCCATACCCTCCGTTATCCGCCGACGAAAAGCCCCTGCCGTAATTCAGGTCGTATCCGTTTTCCAACAATACCGAATCGCTGAACGCGCCGTTGACGTGCTGCGCAATGGACACCGACATGATCCCGTTATGACTGTACTGCTTGCGCGTGCCGTTTTTGACCCGCTCCCAACTCATCCACGGAAAACCGTTTTCTTTGTATTGATAATCCCAAATACCGTCCGAAGACGCCGCTTCGTTCGGCCACTGCGTTTGACGAATGTAAAATTTATCTTTGATCGCGGCATCCAGATACGTCGTGTCACCGCAAATGACCCAAGGCTTCCCTTCCCTGTTCAGTTCCTGTCCCAGACCGTCCGCCGCCCGAAACCACAACGGTTCGTATTCCTTGACCGTATAATAATCTTCATACAGACATTTGACTGTTTTATCCGACGACTTGTTCAGCATAAAAACAAACTTCGGAATGTTCCACCCCTGTTCGACCATCTCGACTGCAACGGGAAACAACGCGTCCGTCACGTCCTTATAATAATTGACAGGTTTTCCCGTCTCCCCGTTATAATCGGAATTGGTGTAATCGAATACAAGATAATCAACACCCGCTAACGTCAATAACTCCAGATGCTTCCGAAATACCCATACATCGTCCGAACGGTAATAACCGTACAACGGCTCATCCCAATAATGATGCCGACCTATATCGGATTCCGACCGCAACTCCGATTCCGACAACCGCGAAATGTCTAACATGTGCCCGTCCGAACGCGATCCCGTGCTTTCATGCTCGCCCGTCCATAAAAAATAAAAAATGCCTACTTTCCTAGATGCGTTAAAAGATGCCAGCGGCGTGATCTTTCTGCCCAATGCGTCCGTCGCCCCGAGAAATGCCGCCGCCCTGCCTGCCGCGCTCTCTATATCTTCACATAAAACTTCATCCGCCTCTCCGCCCTGCTCCGGCTTTCCCGTTTGCCCTTTGTTCTGCACCTGACACCCCGTAAAACTTAACATCAGCACCGCTCCCATGATACAACTCAAAATTCTGCTCGCTTTGCTATGCCTCTCTTGCCGCATAATTCCTCCAGCATTTTCCTGTATAATTGCATGTTTTTTGCGCGGAAACACGAGTTTCTGAATAAAAATTTTTTTCATCGGCCCATGCCGGGCCAATGAAACACAGCGACGTTCGTATAGGTGAGAAACACGTGTTTCTGATTGTATTTACATTATAATATAACTTTGCCGACTTGTCAATACTTATTTTTAAAAATTTTTATAAAACAATATAAATTTAACCGCTTATTTTTTTATATAAAAACAGTCTGCTGGATTTCTTTTCTGGAATACAGACCGGAAAGCCTTTCTCTGTCAACATCCGCCCGCTGTATTGAACGGGAGGCAACGCATCAAAAGACACAAAACGATAGACAGCCTCTTTTTCCAACCCCTCCAAAGCGACGGTCATGCCGTCGTCGGGACATTCAGGGCGTCTGAACGCGCCGAGGATCCCTGACCCTTTTTTCGGGCTATGGTATTGCCATCCGCCCCATGCGCTGTCCGATCCGTCGAAACCGAATACAGGATAATAGTCTTCCGTAAAAAAAGATCGGATCTTTTTATATTCGTCGATCCATCGGACAAGTTTTTCCGTATGCGGCGCAGCCGTGTGTTCATACGTAAAAAAACGCACATTCAGCGCCGCCGCATATGCACTCCTAAAATCGTATAAATCCGTCATTTCGGCTTTTGTCCCCGTTCCGCTGACCGGCAGCCACCAGGAAAGCCCGATCCCGTGAATTTGGGCACCTTCCGACGGAGCATCAAACGCGCACGGAAAATCGCTTCTCCAAAGCGGAACGGAACGTTTGCAAGTTTCCCAGTCCAGCCGTCTGCCTCCGCTGGCGCAGTTGTCGATAATCAAATGCGGAAATTCCTTTTTCAAAGTATCCCACAACGCATACAATGCCTGCACATGCTCGATCTGCAAAAAACCCTTCCGCTCCCCGCCCTCGTATTTTTCCCAAAGCGGCAACGGGTCCATATTCATATCCTGCCGATAACACGCCACCCCCAACTCTTTTATCAGCGAGCAAAGGGTTTCCAGGATATAGACATACGCCTGCGGATCTCCCAAATGCAAAAGATTGCGAAATTCATCCTGTTCGGTGCGGAAAAACCATTCCGGGTGTTCATGTACCACAGGCGTATCGCTATGCGCGCGTTCCGGCTCAAACCAAAGCAGCAATTTGCTTCCGTTTTGCTTTGCCTCCCGCGCCACGCTCTGCAAACCGTCCGGATGGATGCGTTTATTGATCCGCCAATCCCCCGTGTGCTTCGACCATTCGTCCGTAAATTCGTCCGGACAATCGTTTGTACTCTCCCCATGCCATCCCGCATCGATCCATATGTATTCCGCCGAAAATCCCGCATCCCGCGCTCTTTTGATCGCTTCCGTCATATATGCAGACGTCGTTCCGCCCCATAAAGACAGAGAAAGAGGCGCACAAGCCCCCGCTCGCATTCCCAAAGCCGACAAAACCGCCCTGCGAAACGCATTATGCCCGTCGTTCTGCCCGTTTTTGTAGGGAAGCACAAAGACGGAGCACGTGCGGATCTTTTCTTTGGGCCGAAGGCGCAAACTTACGTTTTCCACTCCGCATTTGAAATGCGCTCCGCCCTGTTCGCCCGAAAACCCCGCAAACCATTGCCCCGTCCAACCGATCGCCAATATACATCCTTCCCTGCCGCCGTTGATATCAAAAAAAGGCAATACCGACTGCGAAGGACGGCCTCCGGAACCGGAAAAATACAACGATTCGCCTTGCACAAGCTCGTTTGAAAAGGGCGTAAACTCCAAACGGCTCCAATCCGAACCTTTTGCCCCAAAAAGCCTGATAACGCTGCCTGTTGCCTCGCCGTGAAAAGCACTGTCGGGAACGGAAACAATTCCATCGGCATCACAAATGCTTTCCAATAGCAAACTGTCCGTCTCGCCCGCATTTTCAAACGAATAGCAGGTTTCTTCCCCGCTTTCGTAATATCGATGCCTGCGCGTGATTTTTAAAGAATGCAGACGGCAAATTTCTTCGCCGCCTACATCGATAAAAGACAAATCACGCCCAAAATAACGGATTCCGCCATAAATAAATGAAAAATCTAAAACCATCTCCATCTCAAACTGAACCTCTGTCAATAAATTCGGCATAAATATCCTGCCTCATGGTGAATCCGAAAAGAAAATATGCACGTTTTGCATTATATCTTAAATCCAAAAAAATGAAAAGCAATTTTAACAATTTATTTTGCAATTTATTCTAAAAATAATTCTTATACACAATTGAAAGTTTAACGGGGATGCGTAATATTAGACATGTAACGCATCTTCCAAACGGCAAAAGAGCCGATTAAGAAAAAACTTCTTGCACGATTCTCAAACTTTTTTATAAGCATTTTCAGCAGGAGGCGAGAAGTAAAGCCCCGAACGCCACGGAGCAGAGCGGAGCACGATTTTGCGGACGTTGACGCCCGCAAGGAACTATGCTAACCTACGCCCCGAAATAACAAATCCCGAGGGTTCATAATGGGTTTAAAAGCGACAGCGCGTTATTTTGGTTCGGTCAGAAAAACACCCTGCCAAAACTCTTTGCACGTCACAAAAAAGTTCGTTTCAATTTACCTGCCAAAAAAGCGGCCGGCAGTAAAAGAAACCAATACCGCTGAAACTTTTTCACCCGAAGCAAGGTGCTTTCTCTTTAAACTCACACAATCTTTTTTCTGCGGGAATCATGCAGATCATTATGATCGCTCCTGAGCCCTTCGCTGCCGCCGATCACCGTTACGATTTCCCGCGCTTTCGCCGTATCTTGCATGACCGCATTCCCCACCTTCAACTGAAAAGCCGCTTCAAAATCGGACGGATTATAGATCCGGAACATATACCCTTCCTCACATGGTTTGGCTGCCGATAAAATCACATCTCCCTCCAAAACAATATTTTTGGTTGCTGCTTCAAATGTTCCGCCTGCAGGAAATACATTTAAAGCATACGGACGTTGGTAAAAAAGTTCCGCTTCCCGGCATACCAGCGCTGCATTTCCGACGAACAACCGGAGGTTATACTCGTAACGCCCGCAATCAATGCGGGGCAAATATCTGTCTTGCGGATATAGTTCCCGACCTGGGATCGGATGCATACAGTATCCCGCACCGCGGATCAGCGTAAGAGACAGAAAACCTTTTTCCGCTTTACCTGCATAAATTCCATCGTTTATTACCGAAAATATGCGCCCGTCGCTGTTCTGCAACCCAAACCACTTCTGAAAGACCGTTTCTCCTTTCGGCTTTTGCTCCCAAACATAAGGACCGTCGCCTACCGGTTTGCCGTCGGTAAATTCTGCCGGCACGGGAGTTTTCAATCGTACAAGCTTATTTTTATCCATAAATTCAAGCGTGACCTTTAAATCCATAAAAGGGAGGTCTTTATAAACTTTATACTGCACCGCCATATTGGATTTTCCCGCCGTATGCAAACTTTCAAAAATACGGCAAATCGGACCTCTTTCAATTTCCCTGAAAGGATATAAGTCCTGATCGACAGCACAAAACGCACGGCTTTCTCCGCCACTCATCGCGCAAAAAACAACCGGATGCTTTCCAAGAGATTTTAATTCCTCCTCACTCATACCCCAAGGATCGGACGTATCGTCGTAAAGTTCCGGTATAACAGGATCCTCGAGCAGCGATTGAACGGATCGTATCTCCTTAAACGATGCAACCTTATTCCTTTCCTGCAATTTCTTTTTTTCTTCTGTGACCCGCACCGTAAACCGCGTTATTCCGAGAGGGTTCAACTTTGCGGTAAACACAATGCGTTTACGCCAATCGTGCGCGATCGTAGAATTCTCTTTGATTTGCTGACAGGAAAGTTCTTCTCCTGCAGCCGTATAAACGTGCGGAGCAAAAAATACATCTTCACTCCAATTCTGGTCAGCAAGCGTAAACTCCGTTTCGATCACAGTCCGCACCTCGTACGGCATATAATTGAAAACAAATATAGGAAATTCTCCTTCTTCTGCAGACGGCTACCCCATTGTAAAATACAAAAATGCACTTGTACGGCAATCACGCGCAATTTTTTCACAAGAGGAAAAATATCAATTTTCCGAATTTTTGCTTTTCGTTGTGGCAATGGTAGCATAGTTCTCGCAGAAGTCAACGGAAAAAATGATTGCTTAAAACCTGAATCATCCTTATCAGAAAACCGAGTCGGTCTTATTGACCGGCTCGGCTTTTTATATTTACGGTAAATAAAAACGAAGACTTTCACGCAATGATTTTTTCTCGTCGTTGACTTCTGTTACCCTCTATAGCAATTAAAACAAACCTTATCTCGCCCGATGCTACGGTGCCGCTGCCGAAAAGGCAAAAAAATAATTCGGAGGATAACTCTATGAAAATGAATGTTTCCGATTTAACAGAGTTCCGTAAGTATTATCTTTCGGAATTCGAACTGTACGATGGCGAAGATTTTATAACCTTCAACATCGTAGGTATCAATCTCGACCGTAACGAAATTCAGCTTGCCGTTACCGACAGAGGTAAAATCAGCGTTGTGACCTATGACCTCTATATCGATAAAAAAGACAAACTGTATTTTGAATACGGCGTTATGTTTGAACGTGTATATCTTCAAGACTTTGAGGAGGTTGCCGCATGAACACTTGCAAGAAAGACAGCAAAAAATACTGTATGTCCTGTAAACACTACGAATACTGCGACAGAGCAAACCGTTGCGACGGTCAATACTCAAAATGCGATAATACAAACTGCGAAAACAATCCGAATCACGAGGTGAACAAATGAAAAACGAAATCAAGATCGTCATCGGTTCATGGGGTTCTTACAATGAATGCAATGAACGCGCCTTAGGCTCTTCTTGGCTTACTCTCAACGA
>QAKO01000054.1 GCA_003343765.1 Bacillota bacterium
CCGCAACCCAGCGTTTCAATCAGATTCAACGCTCTGTTCATCGCGACGCCGGTTGTATAGGCATCTACGCCCTTTTCAAACCGAGCAGATGAATCACTCTTTTGACCCAGTTTCCTGGACGTACGGCGTATATTGGCGCGCTCAAATTTTGCACTTTCAAACAAAACTTCGCTCGTCTCTTCCGTAATACCGCTGTTCAGTCCTCCCATGACCCCCGCCAGCGCTACGGGTTTTGATCCGTCCGCAATCACAAGGTTTTCATTTGAAAGCTTAAACTCTTTTTCATCCAAAGTTGTAATCTTTTCTCCGTCCTGCGCACGGCGAACACAGATCTTGTTCTGGGAAACCTTTGCAAGATCAAACGCATGCATCGGCTGACCAAGTTCCAGCAATATAAAATTCGTTATATCAACGACATTATTAATCGAACGAAGCCCGCAAAGCGCCAATCTGCGCCGCATCCACTGCGGCGACTTACGGATTTTTAATTCACGCACATAATGGGCAATATATCTCGGACAAAGATCCGGCGCTTCCACAGACACATTCACTCTCTCGCATGTACTGAATCCCGCCGCGTCATACGCAAGATCCAGCGGTTCCAACGGCTTTTTCAATACTGCAGCCACTTCCCTCGCGATACCGTATACGCTTTGGCAATCCGGACGGTTTGCCGTAACCGAAATATCAAATATATAATCATCCAGCCCCACGACCTTCTTGATATCAGTACCCAGCGGGATATCTCCCTGCAATAACAGGATCCCGTTTACCTCAGCGCCCTCGTACCAATCGTCGTTGATGCCCAGTTCTTCACCGGAACAGAGCATCCCAAACGACTCGACTCCGCGCAATTTTCCCTTTTTGATTTTTACCCCGTCGTGCAAAGACGCACCTTCCAGCGCCACTGGAACAACATCCCCGGGCTTTACGTTATCCGCTCCCGTTACGATCTGAATATTAGAACCGTATTCCCCGCAATTCAGATGACAGATCTTGAGTTTGTCTGCATCCGGATGTTTTTCCATGCTCTCGATCCTTCCGACAACACAGCGATCGATTTCCGCACCCACGTAAATGAGCTCTTCTACCTCAAAGCCGCAGGAGAACAGCTTGTCCGTCAGTTCCTGCGCCGTAATATCTATATCCACATAATCTTTCAGCCAACTGAATGGTACTTTCATCGTCCTGTCCTCCTCAATCCTTGAATTGTTTTAAAAAGCGTACATCGCCTTCAAAAAGCAGCCGAATATCACCGATTCCGTATTTGATCATCGCAATTCGCTCCAGCCCCATTCCGAACGCAAATCCCGTATACACATCGGGATCCACACCGCAATTTTCAAGGACGCGGCGGTTAACCATTCCCGCCCCCAAAACTTCGATCCAACCCGTTCCTTTGCAGATACGGCAACCCTTTCCGCCGCACGCGGAACAGGAAAGATCTACCTCTACGCTGGGTTCCGTAAAAGGAAAATAGGACGGGCGCAGGCGCACCTTTGTTTCCTTTGTAAACATGCGGCGCGCAAATTCGTCCAACATACCTTTCAGATCGTTCAAGGTGATCCCTTTGTCGACAACAAGCCCTTCCATCTGATGGAACATGGGTGAATGCGTCGCATCCGAATCCGAACGGTATACCCTGCCCGGACTGAGAACCTTGATCGGCGGTTTCTCGTTTTCCATTACACGGATCTGACCGGACGAAGTCTGCGAGCGAAGCAGGAATTCACCCGTAATAAAAAATGTATCCTGCATATCACGCGCCGGATGATCCGCCGGAATATTCAAAGCCTGAAAATTGTAATAATCTTTTTCAATTTCCGGGCCCTCATAAACGTCAAAGCCCATTCCAGAAAAAATATCGATCAATTCACGGCGAACAAGCGTTACCGGATGCACCGAGCCCGTTTCACGAAATTTCGCAGGCATCGTTACATCGATCCTTTCACTTGCGATCTTTGCCGAAAGCTCTCTCTTCCCGATCTCTTCTTCCAGTCCCGCAAATTTATCTTCAGCCCATTGCCTGACTTCTCCAACCAGCTTTCCGACCTCCGGCCTGTCTTCCGCTGCCACTTCGCGCATCCCTTTCGACAGCGCCGAAATTTTTCCTGTCTTGCCCAGATAATCCATCTTCAACGCATACAAATCCTTACTCGTCATCGACGCGCCGCGTTCTTCAAGTATCCCGCAAATTTCCTGACGTATGCTCTCGATCTGCTCTTTCATATGACCTCCTCTGTTCTTTCCGCAACTTCTTTTTTAATTTTTAAACACCGGTAATTGCTTTCCGCTCTTTTGAATCGTCTGATCCATAAAAAAAGAGCCCTGCGGCAAAAAAATTGCCACAGGGCGTCAAAAACGCTGTACCACCTATGTTCACAGAAATAACTCTGCCTCATTCCCGCTTAACGCACGGCAAAACGTCTGCCCTTACTCCTTACGTTTCAAAGCAGAAGCTGTAAAGTGAATACCGATTCCGCAAAACAGAAAACCTTTCAGCCGCCGAGTCTTCCTCTCTTGGAATTGCACCTGAATCGTCTCTCTTCCTCATCGCCTCTTTTATTGTTTCTATAATAAAGCAAATCCGCTCAAAAGTCAAGAACTTTAATGCATTCCACTTATATTTTCTGCTCTGCGCCCGAAATACTGCCGCCCCTGTTTCAATATATTACGTCGTAATCCAGCCTCCGTTAAGATAAATTTCAGGAATTTTCCCCACAATAATGCTTTCGCAAACCAATATCTGTGTACGGATTGCAACTTTTTTCGTTTGCGAAGGAAGAACGATACTTACCGATGCATCCGCAAACATATAGACACTGTGGCGCGTCTGATTGATCCCCGCCGAAGTAAATTCCGATTCAAAAGAACATATTACACTGCCGACCTGCAGAACACGGAATGTTATCTCGGGCCCAAACCCTGCCAAAACACTGATCCCCGTAAATGCGCCCAACGGAACAGGGATCCCCTCGTCACATACGGCATTTACATTCGCCGTCGCCAATGTCTGCGTCTGCCTTGCTAAAAGATTGATCTGATAGGAATTCGCTTCAATGCTCAGAATCTCCCCCTGATCGTTTCTTTCAACCAAAACCAACTTGTCGTATTCGATACCGTTCCATTGCATGGTCTGCAACGCAGCTTCGTTGACCGCATCCGCCATTTTCGCACGCGTATTTTCTTCACTCAGGGCAATCAGCAACCGCAAAACTCCACACTGAAACCACACAAAAGCAAAGATCACCACTGCCAGCAAAATCGCCGCGATCACAAATTTTTTTATCCGCAACGGCTTGCGGTACCGCTTATAACGATATTCCGTTTCATAACCGTACCCACTCATATCATTTTAATGTATGCGCCGCTTCTATAAATTAGTACAGCTTCCCGAATGCTGTATTTCAGATTGCAAACCCAATATAGACTCAGCCCGCCGTAGCAAAATTTGCCGCGGCAGGCTGATACAATGAACAACCGACAGAAAAATTCCAGCCGATTTCAAAAACCATCAATCGGTTTACAAGCTTTTCGCATTTACTGCGCTACACCAATTCTTCCCTGAAATCCCGATCACTCACATCTTGAAATGCTCAAGAAAGGAGCGAGCCGTTGTTTTCACGAAAATCTCCGCTTCGATTGGATGTTTCCGTTTCAATAAAAAACGTACGCTGCGATATGGTTGCGTCTTTTGTGATTACCAAAACACCGTTTACACTCGCCAGATAATACTCCGAGTTTGCAATGCTCTGGAATTGGACACCCTCTCCGTTCTCTCCGGCAAGCGTTCGGAACGTCATATTGATTTTGTCCGCAATTCCCTCTTTGCTTGCGGGATCTTCCGCATCCTGCGTGATCACGATTTCACCCGAAGACGAATCCGCCCATATATACAATCCGGGCTTGTTGTACGCCTGAATGGAAACATAGGCTTCCCCGGTTTTCCCATCGGGCACATACTTTGCTTCTTCAATCTCCCAAAGCATATCGTCCGTATCGTCCAGATCACTCTCCTGCCAAAGAAGCAGGTCGATCTTCAACGGATACAAATAAGTAGATCCCGAATCTTGCTGCGGATTTTTAAAATTCCGATGCGACAGAGGCGTGCCGTTACTGTCCGTTATTTTGCTCGCAACCCCCGTAAGCCCCGTGGATGTTTCAACCACATATTTGATATAGCCGTTTTCGTCAAATTCCAATTCCGCAATACACGCCACGCGGCGGTATCCGCTCCCATACGGCAAAGATCCGTTATGATAGATCATATATGTGCTTCCGCCGAAATCAAATATCGCCGGATGATTCGTATTGGAAGTAGCCGTAGGATCCATCAGAAGATTGCCGTAATCCCAAACAGATTCCCATAGTGTATCGCTCACGCTGTATGCAAGCGCTTCGCGCCACCCTGCCGCATAAAACATATAAAATTTTCCGTTTCGCTCATACAGATACGGCGCTTCCGTAAACGTATTCCCGACCGGGTTCTTACTGTAACAATCCAGCCGCATAATATCCCAATCGGCAGGATCCGACGAATCTTTATAGCTCGTCTCTCCGCCGTAACAAGGCTGCTGCGTCTTGCGTTCGATCACATTTATATCCCCTGCACCCGACGCACTCTGATCTACAATCTCCAACGCAACCGTGTACCCTTCCGCACAATATTCGTTCGTCGCATCCGTGATCTCGACCTGCGCCATAAAACAGTTGCTGTTACCCCAGGCTATATAGAATTCTTCCTTTCCGTCCTTGTCTGTATCATATATCAACGCAGTCGGATCGATATCGTTCCATCGAGCTATATCTTTCGTAGCGTCGTCACGGTTGTCCGTCCACGAACTGTACACGAGCGGCTGACTATAACAGGTAAACGGCCCCGTCGGATCTTTCGATACAGCCACACCGATGCATTGATCTCCGTTTTCATTTGCCGTTACCGCCCCCGCTGTCGTATCCGACCAGCAACAGAACAGGAACCAATAATACCCCTCATACTTCACAACCTGTGCCGCCCATGCCGAATTATAACTTTTGTTTGTCCATGGAACGTCGCGGATATCCATAATAATACTTTCTGCCTTCCAGCTTAAAAGATCCGTCGAGGAATAGCAGATCCATTCCGGCATATTATACTCCCCGGTTTTTGAAACATCATGCCCCGCGTAAAGATATACCGTTTCACCATCTTCTCTGCTCTCCACTAAAACGGACGGATCTCCTGCATACGTCAGAATATCTTTGTCACCTTTCTGCCAAAGCGTGTTCTCCGTATCCCAGGAGGAATCATAACTGCTGTCACCGACCCCGAATCCGCCGATCGGATTACCGCCCGTACTTTTCTGAAGGCTTACTTCCTGCGATCCCGCCGTCTCACTCTCAAACTGCGCCGTGACCGTAACGCTTGCAGTCACTTTAAATGTATAGGGATTCTGTACAGAAACAATTTCTCCGCCGATCTCCCAACCGATAAATCTTTGCCCTTCCGGCAGCGTTGCAGTCACCGTGCAATCCGCGTTCTCCTCATATTCTCCGCCGCCCGTTCCGCCAATCACCGTGACCGTATATTTCGGTGTTTCGCCGCCTGTCTCTTTCGTTCCGCATGCAGTCAAAAATACAGTAAACACCAGAATCGGAAGCATTGCAAAAATCAGTAACGTCCTGAAAATTTTCTTTTTCATCTCTTTCACCGCTCCTTATTTCCCTGCCAACGCATACAAATCTTCTGCCGCGTGCAGCATACCGATTTCGTCCCGCGAAAGAACTCTGTTATAAACGGTCAGATTCGCCGCATATGCCACCTGATTTCCGTCCGCACTCCAGTAAGAACGGCCTATCCAGTTATCCTGCCCATTCAAAACTGCATTCAAAATTGTTTCAAACTGATCGCCCGCATGGTAAACAGCCGACCCGATACCGCCGTAAACACGCTCCGTAGCCCCAGAGCTAACATAAAAAGAAATCGTACGGCTGTACGGATCAAAAACAACCGACGCCGTGATCCACTCGCCCGCAATGATCGTGCAAAACCGATTCGACTCCGGATACGTGTCAAACACATCCGAATTATTCAACGTAATACGAACCGTACCGCTTTCAAACGCGAAGAAAATGCCCGTACCGTTTTGATAACCATCCCCTGTTGCCTTTGTCCCTAACTGGAATATCCGCGCCCAGGGTTTATAAAGCGTTTCCGCATACACGGAAACCGTCATAGTCAGCCCCGTCTGCGTCGTCGCTCCCTGCATGGCATCCGCAGGTATCTTCAGACCCGTCGTTGCCCCTGCCGAAGTGTCCCATCTGTCGCGGTCATGCAACATGGTTTCATCAAACAATTTTGTACCCGTGATCCGCTGTCTGGTCGCCGTAAGAGATGGCGTAATGTCGGAATAAGAGGTACCGTTCATAAACCGCACTTTCTCCGAAGATGTGTTCACAAGATTCTCTCCGCTTCCCGCCAGCGGATATGCCGAAACCAGCCCATCCGTAAGATCAGGTTCCCTATAAAACGCCTTCAACGCCTCCAGTGCGGATTCCAAAGCCTGCGCCGCTGCGTCTACTTCCTGCTGCGAAGCCTCGAAATAATTTAATCTTTCTGCATTTTCAAGAGCCTGTTCCAGCGTTCCGTAAGCCTCTGCCCAACCGCCTGCCGACGTATCGTAATTTGATAAAGACAGGTTTTCAGCCTCTTCTTTAAGAGCGTTCAGGCGCGAAAAATCCGCATAATCCGCATTCACGGCAGCAATCTCTTCCACCGTCAGAGCCTTTGAGTACAGTGCCACGTTTTTCACGTTCATATCTGTCTGTCCCCAATAATTGTCCGCACAGCCTAGATGAAAATATTCCGCCGTATTTATAAATCCGACCGTATCGTAACTGTAAGCACCGCGGTCACCGTCCGTATATGTATATGTTTCCTGCAAGACTCCGTTCAGATAAATTTTGATCGCGCTGCCGTCTATCGTCAGAATGTATTGAGAAAGATCCTGCATATTCAGTATCCGATCGGGTACGATATCATAATATGTATTCGTACTGCCCGTCTCTCCGTTCCTGTTCAGATGAAAGCCGACCCCGCTTCCGCCCACACAAAAAAACTTTGCATCACACAAAGTCGGATCCTGCGTCGCCGTAAACCCGAACATCGATTCATACTGATTGATGAATGAGCCCGTGATCGAGCCATTTACCACGACTGAAAAACCTTCGGTTACTTTTCCTTTCAAAGGATTCGAAACAGAATAGGCAGCCATATTTCCGCTTGCCAAAATTCCGCCCGTGATCGTGAGCCCTGTCCCCGATTCGAGCACAACCGAAGAACTCCCCTTGCTGACCGCTTTCCATTCATCCGCATCAAAAGAAGCCGACGTAAAATCGTACGACGCCGTCGGAACGACCGCACCTGTTGTTGCACTCAATCCCTCATATCCAACTGCAACCCGATCCGTCATTTTCTCCGCATCCTGCCGCGCACAAGATGCCAGCATCGCACCGGGCAAAACCAAAAGCAATGCCAGTGCCGCAGCAGCGATTCTCATCGGTATTCGCCTTAACTTCATTCCGCTTTCCCTCCTGTTTCATTGTTTACAAACCGGATCCTGCCGGCTTCTTTCAATCCAGAACAAAAACCGTCACACTGTTTTTATCCAGTTTATAATCGAAGAAATCACCGCCGATCTTTAAATTCGTTTCTGTCGGCACGATATTATGTTTCGCGCCTTCGTTCGCTCCGATTTCATTGATCACGTTTTCGTCTTCATCCGACAGTGTGATCACTTTCGCGGATGTTTTTTTGTTGAAATTCTTCAGTTCCACATGCAAATCCTGCTCCGTTCCGCTCGCATTGACGACTTTCAGCCAAATCTTTTCTCCGTCCGTCGTAGCCGATTGGAAGACCCGCTCGTTTACACGCCATACATTTTTTTCAAACAGAAAATTCCATTCTCCGTCTTTGCAGAAATATGCACGCATCTTTTTTCCGCCGTAAACAATCTTTAACGTGTTCTTTTCCGGTGCATATCCTACAAACTTATCTTTTCCCATCAACTCGCAGACCGTTCTGATAAAATCCACGCGCTTGTCAAATGAAACATCATACCCTTTATGATTCTTTCCGTACTGGCAGCTCATGGAAAAAGCATTGCAATCCATTGTACCGCGATCTTCCACACCGCGTACCCCGACGCCCACTATAAAACTCTGCTCCCCTTTGATCCTGCGCATATCAACTTCTACTTCGCACTCAGAATAATTCCCTTCCAGCCAGAATCCGTTGAATGCATCTGCCTCGTCGATGATCAGCTCGCCATCCGCGATCCTTCCGCCCGCAGCGCGCGGAAATGCCGTCCATCCTCCCATACCGTCTTTGAAATTATGCCTGTATAAAAGCTTTCCGTCCTCTATCGCCCTGATTCGAACTTCCCGTACCGCAACCTGCGTCGCGTGTGCGCCGATCAAGATGCCGCCCGCATTATCCTCGTCCGTTTCGCATACATCGTTCAATATGAATTTACCCGTATTCCCCGCAAACATCTGCTGAACATAATAATTCGGTGTACGCATAATATCGCGCGGATTAAACCAAATCAGATCGGGTGTCCACTTATAATTGGCAGTCGACGCAAAAAGCGGCGCATAGCATGTCAGTTTTACCATGTCGCTGTTCCTTTCACATCCCGTCAAAAACGCTGCTTCCGCAATCGCCGAACGCAGATTGTTCTCCCCGTTCAAGCGCCCGCGCCCGTCGCTCATCGTGTGCATCGCATATTCGCCCATGAACACTTTCGCACCGTTTCGGTCATAAAAATCATATCGCTTTGTATTGTCGATAAACCATTGATAAGAATTGTAAACGTGCTCGTCTACGATCATATCCCGATATTTTTCATTGATAATTTTCCAGTTATCGTTTGAATCCTGCGGACGAATATCCACGCCTGCTGTCGTTATCACCGTTATTCCGAATTTTTTTAGAAGATCCGTCTGCTTTCCCGCATATTCGTATTGGCGAAGTCCCATCAGGCACGCCGCAAAGTTTTCAAAATACTCTCTGCCCCAGTTCTCGTTCCCGATCCCGACATACTCCAGCGAAAAAGGCTCCGGATGCCCCATCTCGGCACGTACTCCGGCCCAATATTCTTCCTCTTTATCTTGACTCTCCGTACTTCCTTTGGCAAAAAACAACAGATCTGCCACATTGTCGATAACTTCTTCTTTGAACATTTTCGTTCCCGGCATGATCCTGCGATATCCTTCCCCTCGCTGCTCGCCCACACGGATCTGGCAAAGCAAACCGCAATGAACGACCGGCAACGGAGCCATTTTCAGATCTTCGCACAAACAAAAATATTCATAAAAACCGATCCCGTACGATTGCATGTATCCCCATGTATTCGCGATCTGCCGGCGCTTTTCCAACGGCCCGACCGTCCCGCGCCAACGATACTGATTTTCAAATACTTCATCGCCCTCCACAACACAACCGCCAGGAAACCGCAAAAACGAGGGATGACATTCCTTCAAAACCTGCACGATCCGCGTCGATAGCTTCCCGTTCCGGTATTTTTCCGCGTCTCCCCAGACATCTTCCGGCAAAAGCGAAACATAATCCACGCCGATCCTGCCTCGCCCACGAAACAAGATCACCAGCCTGCCCATTTCCGTTTTTGTTGCTTTCACCGAACAGCAAACTTTTTTCCACGTTCCGCTATCCCCAGAAAGAACGATCTCCGATTTCGTCGTC
>QAKO01000026.1 GCA_003343765.1 Bacillota bacterium
GGCTGGTAAAGCTGTTCGGTAATACGTATCGGAAGGTACGCGGCGGAGGTACTGCCGCTTGAGAGAAAGGGCAGGGAAACGCCTGCACGCTGCGAAATGTTCTGAAAAGATGCGGAGTTGAGATTTCGGGCGGAAGGTACAGAGATAAAAAGGATAAAAGAGTTATGACGATAGAATTTTACGGTGAGATATCCGAATATACAAAAAAGCGTACGGACAAACTGAAAAAGCGGTATTTCGGAGAGTGGGTACTGGGTCTGGCCGGTATCTTGCTTGTAGCGACGGTGGTGGCGTCGATCCTGCAGCAGGCATTTATTGTTTTGCTTGTTTGTACGATCGTGGTCGCGCTGATCGGGTCGGCGCTTTATTTTGCGCCTTTAAAGAAATCGATGCCGGAACCGTGGAGGGTGAGGGTATTGATCGACGGAGATACAATCGTCTGGACGCAGTACTTACCCGGGCAGGAAAAGCAGAAGAAAAAGCGTATATCGGACATTAAAAAAGTTTATCGGACGAAGTATTGTTATTATCTGATTTACAATGATATTTCCAATGCGATCATATGTGAGCGGTGTTTGTTGAAGCGCGGAACGTTTGATTCGTTTGAAATGCTGTTCGAAGGGAAAATACGATCCAAAACGATCGAATAAAAAGAGCAGGGCAGTCCGCAGATCAATGCGGACTGCCCTGCTGTATAATGTGAAAGCATAAGATCAGAATTGATGAATACGGGTTTCGTCGTAAAATCCCTTTGCTGCGGGGGATTCGTCGGGAACGCCGACGGCGATAATGGCAACGGGAACGCTGTCGCATCCGATCACTTCGCGAACCTGAGAAGTGCGCGGTTCGGTTGGATAGCATCCGCACCAGCAGGTACCGTATCCTAAATCGGCAGCCTGCAGCAAAATGTTCTGAATGGCTGCGCCGCAATCCTGCGGCCAATATTCTCTTCCGGGCTGCAGATCGGGTCTGCCGCATACAACGATGGCAACAGAGGCCGTTTCAAGCATTTTGCAGGAAGGGTGGGCCTGCATCAGTTTTTGTTTGGAAGATTCCTTGTCTGTTACGTAAAATTCCCAAGGACGGCTGTTTACGGCGCTCGGTGCGAACATTGCCGCTTCCAGCATGAGGAGGATGTGTTCTGCAGGGATCGCGGCGCCTGTTTTATATTTGCGTATGCTTCTGCGGTTTCGTATAATTTCTGTACATTCCATAAAAAGATCAAGTCCTCCTTGTTTTTTTTCCATTATAAATCGAAAAAGCGGATTTGTCAAACGGTGCGGGAAGAAAGGATGAGCATTTTTAAATAGGCAAATAGAAAACAGATTTGCATCGAGTTGCCGCGGAATGGTTGAGTTTTGCAAGCCGATGTGTTACTATAAAAAGAGAAGGAGAAGACAATGGATACGGGAGAAAGCATAGAAGAGCTTTTCGAAGGAAATTTGAAAATCATACAGAATCGGGCATATTACAGATTTACGAGCGATTCCATTCTTTTGACGCGCTTTGTCAAGGCTAAAAAGAGAGAGATTGTGGCGGATTTTTGTGCGGGGAGCGGCGTTGTCGGATTGCATTTTTACGGATTGAATCCGAATATCTCATCGGTCACGCTGTTTGAGATGCAGGAAGAATTGTCTCAAATGAGTGCGCGCTCGGTGGAATTGAATCATCTGGAAAATTTTTCGGTCGTTTGTACACGGGTGCAGGACATCGGCAAAGAGTACAACGAAAAGTTTTCTCTTGTCCTGTGCAATCCGCCGTATGAGCGCGGAGGCTTTGAGAACGAAGATTACAAGAAAGCCATTTGCAGGAAAGAGATTACGATCACTCTGCCGGAGATTGCGGATGCAGCCGTAAGGGTGTTAAAATTCGGGGGGCGGTTTGCTGTCGTGAATCGGGCGGACAGGCTGGCGGAAGTGATTTATGCGATGAAATCGCGCGGGATCGAGCCGAAGAGATTGCAGTTTGTGCGGGGAAAAGAGAATGCGAAACCGTATCTGATTTTATTGGAAGGCACAAAAGGCGCAAAGGAAGGATTGGAGATTTTGCCCGATCATATCAATCGGCGCGGAGCACACTTTTGATTGGTTTTCAGCAAAGGGAAAGGCGCGGGGATATTTATTTTTAGTAGCGGTTCGTATGAAAAAGGAGTTTACGTATGGTCAAATTTGTTGCAACACCGATCGGAAATCTCGGCGACATATCTTTGCGTGCGCTGGATTCGCTGCGCGAAGCGGATGTGATATTTTGTGAGGATACACGGCATTCTTTAAAACTTTTGAATTATTATGAAATAAAAAAGCCGTTGGTTTCGTGTCATAAATTCAACGAGCTGGCGGCGGCAGAAAAATTGATCATGATGGCAAAAGAGGGAAAAAATATTGCAGTGGTCACCGATGCCGGGACGCCTGTGATATCGGATCCGGGCAATCTTCTTGTACAGGCGCTGCGGGAGAACGGGATAGAGTATACATTGATACCGGGAGCGTGTGCTTTTGTGGCGGCACTCGTATTATCTGGTTTTCCGGCGGATAAATTTGCTTTTTTGGGTTTTTTACGCGGAAAGAAGGGCGAAAAAAAAGATTATCTGAAAAAATACGCGTCATTTGAAGGAACGCTTGTATTTTACAGCGCGCCGCAGGATGTTGATGCGGATATTTTGCTGCTTGCGGAAGCATTTGGCGACAGGGATGCCTGCGCTGTCCGCGAGATCACGAAAATGCATGAGAGTGTGGAATATTTTAAGTTAGGTGAAGGACTTTCGGGAGAAAAGCGTGGCGAATATGTTTTGATTGTAGCCGGTGCGGTAGTGCGTGAAAACCCTTTAAATGCTTTGTCGAAAATCGAGCATATCAATTACTATGTGGATCAGGGGATGAATATAAAGGAGGCATTGAAAGCCGCGGCAAAGGATCGCGGGGTATCCAAGAGTGAGCTTTATAAATATACGATCAAAGAAAAACCGAAAAATTAGAATAGAAAAGCGAAAGCGTCCGCCGAACACAGGCGGACGCTTTCGCTTTTTTAATTTGATGAAAAAGTATTCGGGGTTTACCTTTTTGTGGCGGCGAAACCAATGTTTTAATCGAGCGATACAAGGATACGTTCTTTTTTATATGGAACGGTAAGGTGCGTAAAACCGATTTTTTTAAGAGCCATGCAGACGAGATCGTATTTATCACCGATGCGCGCCGTATTGTGCGCGTCGGAAGCAAACGAAACGGCTCTTCCTCCCAGTTCGAAGTAGCGTTCCAGGATATCGGAATCCGGAAGGAACTCGCTGCCTGCAGTTTTGCTGCTCGTATTTACTTCTAAGATTTTGTTTTTTTTGATGATGCGCCTGAGGATCTCATCCAGGACATCCGAAAAATCGGAATAGCGGAGTTTCGGGTCCGGATAAGTCGCATTGCGCGAGCAGTAGCCGATGTGGGCGACTATATCATAATCATAGAGTGCGTCCAGGCTTTCTAAAACCCGATACAGGTATGCGTTGTAAGCAAAAGCTTTGCTTCTCCCATTGCAATAGTGAGGAAAATAGCAGTCTGCGCCAAGGCAAGTGTGAACACTGTTTATAATAAAGTCAGGTTTATATTTTCTTTGCGTATTCAGATAGCGTTCCTGCGTGCGGGAATCGTGATCAAAACCGAATTCAGCGCCGGCAAGTAAACGTATTTTGGAGGCGTATTCTTTTTGCAGCGCCCGAATGCAGGTAAAATATTTTTTTTCCTGGATCGGCGGTACCTGTTCACCGTCGATTTCCAGGTGCAGACGATCATAGTCGTAATTGAAATGCTCCGAAATTCCGTATATCTCAAGTTTTCGTTGAATTGCATATTCGATCATTTCTTTGATGTCGCTTATGCCGTCGGCTGAAAATGTCGTATGCGTATGAATATCTGCCGTGATCATGTGGTATCTCCTGTAGTTCAATCATAAGTCTTTTACTCTCAAAAGTCAAGCACTGTAAAACGAAAGATGGATTTTATGTAAACAGCTGCCTCCGCTGAAGATCCTGCAGAATCAAAAAAGCCTTCCGACATAACGGCCGGAAGGCTTTGGATTAAATCACTATGAATTTGCACCGATCTGGTAAATATTCATTTTGATATTGGAATAGTTAAACGTTCCGTCTTGCGATATCAGCTGTACAGTTGCCGGTGTAGACGTTACTTGGATAATAGCGGATATTGTTTGCTGGATCGCATCGGAAGAAGAGTTAAAGATGGACTGGGCGTCCGCTCCGGCTATATTGCTTCCGTCCAATTGCATTTGCAGGAGATTTGTGGTGGGGAAGGTGTCTCCGGGTGCGGGGGACGCCGTACCGTTGTACGTGACCGCATAAGTTCCCGGTTCGTTGATCGTAAAAGTTGTCGTGCCGTCTGTATGAGAGATTGCCGTTCCGCTTTGCAAAGAGGTTTTGTCAAACTCGACGGCTGAACCCGCTTGTGTTTGTGTGGCAGGAGTAGAATATGCACTGAATGCCTGCGCGATCGGTGCCGATCCCGTTGCACCCGTTGCTCCGGTCGGACCTGTGGGACCTGTAGCACCAGTAGCACCAGTAGCACCAGTAGCGCCTGTTGTTCCTGTTGCGCCTGTCGCTCCAGTCGGACCTGTGGGACCTGTGATGCCCGCAGCGCCTGTTGCTCCAGTCGCGCCTGTTACTCCTTGCGGGATCACGAAATCAAAGACGGCGGCCTGAGCGGTGCCTGAATTAGTTACCGAGGCTTCCGTGCCGGGATCGCCGGTAGTAACGGTACCGACAGCCAGTGTCGCCGCTTCGCCGTCCGAACCAGTCGGCCCTGTCGGACCTGTCGGCCCCGTGGGACCTGTTGCGCCCGTTACACCCGTAGCGCCCGTGGGACCTGTTGCGCCCGTCGCGCCTGTTACACCGGTCAGTCCAGTCGGCCCCGTCGGTCCTGTAGGACCCGTAGCGCCCGTTATACCTATCGGCCCCGTGGGACCTACTGCACCTGTCGGACCCGTGGGACCCGTTGCACCTGTTGCTCCAGTAGGCCCCGTGGGCCCTGTAGGACCCGTCGCGCCTGTTACACCGGTCAGTCCAGTCGGCCCTGTCGGACCTGTTGC
>QAKO01000048.1 GCA_003343765.1 Bacillota bacterium
ATTTTTTGTTTTTTTGGGGAGAAATTTTTCGCGGTTTTTCTTTTGGAATTTACACTATTTTTTTTTGCGTTGTGTGTTATTCGACAACATTCGACAAAACTTCTGTAAACTCGACGATTTTCTACCGTCAACAAAAGTTGAAAGTGTTTAGTGTTTGTAGTATAATAGAGACATCAAAAACGTCTGAAGCACACAGACACAAAGGAGTAAATTAAAATGTACAAGTTAACAGTAAAAAATCTTCAAAAAGTGTTTTCGCAGGAAAACGGAATTTTTAAAACAAACGATTTTATTGATTATTCGGTACAAGCCCTGCAAGACGTAGCCGATTGCACGATCACGAAAAGTCAGGACGAGATTTTCGTATTCCTGAACAACAAGTATTCGGAAAAAGATTTTCTTTCTTTGCTCTCTCTCGCATTGCAGGATATGTTCGACGCAGAAATTCAGCAGAAAGATTCTGCCCTGCAACTTTCTTTTGCAAACGGCGACGATTTCAGGATAGACGTTTCTCAAACTGCTTGCTATTGAATATCCCTTCGGCCGTTGCGTTTTATCCCTTTGGTTTGTAAGACCACTCCGCAAAAATACGATATTCTCTCCCGTTTTGTTTCGTTTTTTTTGCCTGCGGTCTTTCAATAACTCTTTTTATCACTTTTTTCCATAGTTTTTTTTGCATTCGCAACGGCTTTTCCTTTTACCGCTCATCTTTTTATAGATGGGCGGTATTTTTCATAAATGATTGAATTTACAGCCAATTATTCTTGACATATTTCTATATTTGTTGAAGTAAAATAAAATCAAGGTGGAAATATGTTAGATTCTATGGCAATTTTTGATAAACTTGAAAAGGCTCGGCTGAAAAAGGGCATGTCTGTTAATAAGATGAGCGAAAAAGCGGGTATTTCTCATAATACGATCAACTCTTGGAAAACGCGGCAGACGATGCCGACGCTGGATGTTTTGGAAGGAATTTGCGACGCGCTGGAAATTCATTTGGCGACGCTTCTTTTTGATATAGACACCGACGATCTGACCGGCGAAGAGATAGATCTTTTGTCGGCATTCCGCAAGCTCTCCGAGGAGCAGAAATACGCCGCCGTGCAGATGATAAAAGCCATGCAGAAATAACTGTTTTTCTTTCTGAAAATGGTTATGTATTTCAGCAGACCGCATAGCATGGCAAACCTTCCCTTTTGCAATGCGTTTTGCTTTAACAAAAATACTTCCGCGGAAACATTCCGCGGAAGTATTTTTACTATTTGGAGATTACATTTGTATAAGCCTATGAAGATTACTTTTTTTCCTCTTTTTTTTCTTTGGTGTGGCAGGAACAGCATCCGCAAGAAGAACAATCGCAGCCGCAACCGCTTTTTCCGTGCTTTTTGCACCAGATCTTATACCCGATCGCAAACACGACAAGTCCTGCCGCCACGACTCCGACCGCTATGCTCACGATCGTCCCCGCCACCGTCAACAGATTCAGCATATCTTGCTCCTTTCAACGTGCCTTCGTTTCAAAAACGACGTCACGTTCCGCGTTTTTTCTCTTTTTTACAGTTTATTGCAAAACCGCTTGCGTTTATTCCGCGTTCTTCGCATTTTTCCGAAAAACCGACTTTTTATTCCGAAACGGCTCCTTTTCCCTTTTTCCTGCATACGATCGCGCCGCGGTTTCGCAGAATGACATATCCGATAAATCCCGCCGCCAGCGCTGCCACGATGAACACCGTCCACCACCAGGTAAGAATCAGATATACCGCCGTCGCCGTCAGATAGGAAGTGAGCATCCAGAACGCCACCGTCCACTTGAATTTCCCTTTCGGCGTTTCGCCGCGTACCGTCGCCGCCGCCGCAAAACACGGAATCGTCAGCATATTGAATACCGTAAACGCGATCAGCGCCTGCCATGTAATACCCGTCGACTGCATCAGCGCCACCACCGCGCCAATCCCGCTTTCGCCGTCATCCCAGCCCGGCAACACTGCACCGATCGCAGGCACCAACACATAAAACGTCGCAATCACGTTTTCCTTCGCGATCAGTCCCGTTACCGCCGCCACAACAAACACCCAGCCGAATGTTCCAAGCTGCAATCCGAATCCCATCGGCGTGCAGACCCACTGCACAAACGATCCGATACTGTACAGAATGGATTCTTCGATCCCCACCATCTGCCAGCTCCAGTTGAAATTCGACAAAAACCAGATCACGATCGCACTCGCCACAATGATCGTAAACGCTTTCTTGATGTAATGCTTTAATTTATCCCATAAATGCACCATCAGCGATCTGAACTGCGGCAAATGATAGTCAGGAAGTTCCATAATAAACGGCGCCGCTTCCCCGCGCATCGTCGTCTGTCGCATCACCGCCACCGAAATCACCGCCATCACCATTCCGAATACGTACAACCCAAAAACCAACAAATCCGCATTTACGCTCGTATACTGCGACGCCACCGCTCCGCAGACCGCCGCCAAAATCGGAGCCTTCGCTCCGCACGTGAAAAACGGTATCACTCGGTTGGTCATCACCCGCTCTTTTTCGTCCGCAAGCGTACGCGTATTGATCGCCGCCGGCACCGAACACCCGAATCCCATGATCATCGGTATGAACGCCCGTCCCGATAACCCGAATTTTCGGAATGCCCTGTCCAGTATGAACGCCACCCGCGCCATGTACCCCGAATCTTCCAATATCGAAATCAGCAAAAATAAGAACAAAATCTGCGGCACAAACGACAATACCCCCGAAAGTCCTGCCCAGATACCATCGTTCACAAGTCCCTGCGCCCATGCCGCCGCGCCTGCGTTTTCCAGTCCCGCCGCTATTCCGCCGCCGATCTGGTCACATACAAATCCCGTCAGATTAAACAATATCGCGCCCGGCGTCGATATCCCGGCCGAACTGTAAAATACCGCCACAAATGCGTTCAGTACTTCGCTACCCGTTTCTACGTCCTGCGCAAATCCCGCGCCGCCCGTAAACAACTTTGAAATTGTGTTCAGATACAGAAAATCTTCCCCGAACGTCAGATGAAACAGCCCGAACAGGATCACCAAAAATATCGGTATCCCCCAGATCCGATGCGTCAGCACCCGATCCGCTTTCTCCGATTTCGTCATCTTCTCCGCCTTTTTCGTCCGCTCCACCACAGCCGAAAAATTCGCCGTTATGTATTTATACCTTGCATCCGCAATGAGCGCTTCAAAATCACCGCCGAACAGCTCCTTCCCCGCTTGCTTCTTGAACCCCGTCACCATCTTCATTTCATCGGGGTGCATCTTCACTTCCAGTTCGTCTCCTTCCGCCAGCTTCACCGCATGAAACAACGCGTTTTCCGCTCCCTTTCCGTCCAATGCGATCCGCACATCGTCTATAACATGCCCGAGCGCCGTCTCCGTCAATACCGTCTTCCCCGCTCTCTTTTGCTTCGCCGCCCTGTACGCCCGCTCCATCAGCTCCCGGATCCCCTGTCCCTTCAATGCCGAAATCTCTACAACCGCCATCCCCAGCTTCTCTTCCAGCTTCGCCGCGTCGATCTTCTCCCCGCGCTTTTCTACCGCGTCCATCATGTTCAGCGCCACTACCACCGGTACGTCGATCTCCATCAGCTGCGTCGTCAGATATAAGTTCCGTTCCAGATTCGTCGCGTCGATCACGTTGATCACGCAGTCCGGCTTTTCTTCCAGAATAAAATTCCGCGATACCACTTCCTCCGGCGTGTACGGCGATAAAGAATAAATCCCGGGTAAGTCCACCACCGATATCGGTACGTTCAGCTTTTTGTATATGCCTTCTTTCTTGTCTACCGTGACCCCCGGCCAGTTCCCTACATGCGCCGTGCTCCCCGTCAATACATTGAACAGCGTCGTCTTCCCGCAGTTCGGGTTGCCCGCCAATGCAATTTTCAGCATCTTTCTCTCCTTTTTTTATCTTTCTTTCGGCTGTTTGCCGCTTACTTCCATCACCACACACGCCGCTTCGCTTTTCCGCAGCGTCAGTTCGTAGCCGCGCACCGTCACTTCCACAGGATCCCCCAAAGGCGCTACCTTCTTCAGCCTGATCTGCGCTCCCGGCGTCACCCCCATGTCAAAAATCCGCCTTCGGATCTGCCCTTCGCCTTCAATCTTCTTGACCTCTCCGATCTCGCCCGCTTTGAATTCGCTCAGCTTCTTTTCCATTCCTTCCTCCCGGCAATCTTCCGCCATTTTTTTAATTTCGTTTCTCTTTTCCTTCGCTTCCCGTTTTACCGCGCTTTTTTTGCGTTTTTCCCTTTGCTTTTCCCGCAAACTTTCGCGCGGCTTGATTTTACATTCCCGAATTTCTGCGTTTCAACTTTACTTCGTTTCTACGCTTCTGCGTTTGTTTTCTTGTGTTACGTTATACCAGAATTTTGACCGCCATGTTTTTGTCCAGCGCCAGCCGTGCACCGCATACCTTTACGATCACACTCCCCTGCACGCTTGAAAAAACAGTCAGTTTTGTGCCTTCCGCAATTCCGAGGCTCGCAAAGTGACGTTTGCTCCGCTCATCCGCCAGCACCTTCTTCACCGTTACTTCCTCCCCTACGGGCGCCATCGTCAACGGCATTTCTCTATTCTCCTTCTGCCATTTATTGGTTAACTTCCGTTAACGATTTAGAGTTTACTACATTTAACTTTTAAAGTCAAGAAAATTAACCATAGTAAATTAAAATTTTAAAAAATTTTTTTCTTCGGCGGTCAGTTTGCGTTTTACGGCAAAAAAATATGATGAGCGGAGCGGTCAGCGGAGCGAAGGCGGAGCGGTCAGCGGAAGAATTACATAAAAGAAAAAAGCAAGTATAAGGTTTTATATGGGCAAGAAATTTAAGTAACAATAGACAAAAAGCTCGGTAGGAAAGGGTGTGTTATTTGTAAAATATCAAACTTGCGGAAAGAGCGGAAAAAATCGCCTTAAAAACAGCAAAAAAAGCGGGAAACGCGTATACGTTTCCCGCTTTTTTGTTACATTCGTTCCTTTTTCAAGCAAGTGTTGCACTCGGTTTGAAAATTCATTCCGTTGCCGTTTTTGTCAGTTGTAAAAAGGCATATACGGCTGTCCGTAATAGCGGATCGGCTTGCCTTTCTGCTTGGCATAGCGCACCGTCGCAGCCGTGCCGCCCGTTTCACTGAAAAGATACGCAAAAACAAAATCCGCATGATCGACCATGTAACGGTTCCGCTTCTGCATACAGCCGTCGGTATATTCTTTGCTCACTATCACACGTTCGTCCGCTTTCGCGACACATTCTTCGTATTCCTTTTTCCAGTAAGCCGAAAACCTTTCGCTCTGGTTCGGGTGCGGTATGCACGCGATCAATTTGAGCGGATATCTCTCTTTGCAACGCAACAGGATCTTCGCACAGACAAGATCAAACCCCACTGCCATGCCACAATAAAATGTGTCCGTTCCGTTTTCGATCAGATCTTCCAGTTGTTTTTCCAACAGATCTTCGGAAAAATCTCTCCGAAGTTCTCTGTGACCCGTCAATGCGCAAGATGACACTTCTTTACCTCTTCTTTACATCTTCTTTATTTCTTGTCGGTCTTTCCTTCCGATTTTGTCGGCGCAGATACCGCTTTCTCTGCCTTGGTTTCCGCTTCTTTTTGCGGCGCCACTACTTTCGGCAGCGACAATCCCGCCATATTGTACATCTCTTCCAAAGGCGGCAGACTCTTCAAAAGTCCGCTCAAAAATCCCGCCGTAGCCGTCTTTCCGTCTTTGCCTTCGCCGCCGTCCCAGACCGTCACTTTGTCGATCTTCACGTTCTTGATCGCTTCCACCTGTTCGGCTACGAGCTGCTCGATCTTGTCGGCAATCATCAGCCGCACCGCGTCGTTCGCTTCACCGCCCGCCGCTTTCACGAGTGCGTCCATACCTTCCGCCTGTTTGCTCAGCTTCTCGCGGATACCGCGCGCTTCCGCTTCCATCTTCGCATAGATCGCGTCCGCTTCACCGCCTGCCTTACGCCGCATCTGCTCCGCTTCCGCGTCCGCTTCGATCTCTTTCTGTCGTTTCTGAATTTCCGATTTTACGATGACGTCCGCTTCCTGCGTCGCCTTTTCACGCGCCGCACGCGCAATTTCCGCTTCCTTTTCCGCTGCGTACGACTCTTCCAACGCTTTCGCCGCCTGGACTTTTTCCGCCGTCACCGCCAGCTTCATCGCTTCCGCTTCCTTTTCGCGCAGTTCCGCCTGCGTGCGCGCAATCTCCGCTTTCGCCTTGTTTTCACCCTTGATCGCTTCGCTTTCCGCTTCCGCTACGCGTACACGTTCTTCCATTTTCGCGTTCGCTTCACCGATCGATCCGATCTTGTTCGCTTCCGCTACCGAGATCTTCGCATCGTTGATCGCCTTCGCCGCCGCTTCCTTTCCGAGCGCGATAATGTAACCCGATTCGTCCGAAATATCCGTCACGTTCACGTTGATCAGACGCAAACCGATCTTTTTGAGTTCCCCTTCCACGTTCCTCGAAATGGCTTCCAGGAATTTGTCGCGGTCGGTGTTGATCTCTTCAATGTTCATCGTCGCAATGACCAGACGCAGCTGACCGAAGATAATGTCTTTCGCCAGTTCCTGTATCTCCGTCATCTTCAGATTATGCAACCGTTCCGCCGCATTTTCCATGACCGTCGGCTCCGTCGAGATCCCTACCGTGAATATCGACGGCACGTCGATACGGATATTCTGCCGCGACAACGCGCTCTTTAAGTCCACCGAAATCGAAAGCGGCGTCAGATCCAGATAGGTAAACGACTGCACCAGCGGCCAGATGAACGCCGCTCCGCCGTGAATACACTTCGCACTGCGGGAATTCCCCGCTTTGTCCGCCCCCACTTTACCGTAAATGACCATGATCTTGTTCGGCGGACACTTTTTATAGCGCGTCAGCACCATCAGCAAGATCATGAACAAAACCAGTACCGCCACAATGATCAGAACTATGATCCAGGGTTGCATGTTTTCCTTTCTCCTTTTTTATTCTCTCTTATTCCTTTCAATTTTGCATTTATGATCCATAAACCGACCTTATTCAGTTCTTTTTCCGCATTCTGACATACCGTCTCCATGCTTTCGTTGCAATCGGCTCCGATCTCTTCCATGCCCGTATTTTCAAAAAACAGCCTTCTCTGTCCGTAAAGGATATTCTCAGCCAGTTCCTTTATTTCCTCCCGTTTTCTGAAAACCAGTCTTTCCGCCGCATTTTCCAAAATCATCGGCTCCACAGACACGGCAACCGTAAAAACTGCCGAAAAATCTGCCTTTTCTTCCCCTTTCGCCGGTTGATTTTTCAATTCCGCTTCAACGGTCATCGGATTAAGATCCAAATAGGTAAAATGTTATTCCTCTTTTTTTGCTGCCTTTTTCACGAGATAGGCGTCGCCCGCCATGCCCGCGATCTCCACCGCCGTATCGACGGGGATCTTTTCTTCTTCATCCGTCACCGCATCCGCTTCGGTAAAGCGGCCCTGCAGAATCAGCGTAACTTTTCCGCGTCCGCTCCTGTTTGCGGGAATACTCACATAAACCGTCGCTTCTTTTCCGATCGCCGTACTGTAATCGGCCGTGCCGTCTTCCTGCAGACGCAATACCAGACGGATCAGCCCCCATACCACAAAATACGCCGCAAGCCCCGCAACGACGGACACCGCTACGCTGATCCCTACGTGTATATCGTAAGAAAGCATCAGCATACCCGTCCAGCCGCCGATCGCAAAGAACGCGGTCAGCCCTTTCAGCGTGAACAGCGATACGCCCGTATCCGTATGCGAATCCAAAGCTCCGTCGCCGTCGGTATCGGTGTCCATATCCAGATCCGCATCGCTTCCCGCACCAATGATCATCATGACGATCTGGATCAGGAGCGCCAGCGTACCGATACACGCAATGATAAAATACGCAATTTCCAGTCCGCTCAAAGACGCGAACCATGCACTCATTTTTTTCTTTTCCTCCAATTCATTTGCTTTCGGATCACAGCGGTTTGCTGCGTTCCTTTCCCCGTCCCCGCGGATATGCCGCCGGGGTCGGCTTTACTTTTTCCGCCACGAACAGCGTTCTTTCGCCCGCCTCTTCGCTGAGCAGAAAATTTTCCGACGCGATCTCCCTCGCGCCCAGAACTTCCAACGCGTGCTGCGCTTCCGCGATCTCTTCCTGTGCCGCGCTTCCTTTATACGCGATGAACCGTCCCCCCGTCTTTACCAACGGGATACAGTATTCGCTCAATGTGCTCAGCCGCGCCACCGCGCGCGCACAGCAGACTCCGAACGCTTCCCGCATCGTTTTCTCCCGCGCCGCATCTTCCGCGCGCATGCAGATTACCTTTGCATTCAGTTCCAGTTCCGAAACTGCCTTTTCCAGAAAGACGCATTTTTTCGCCACCGATTCGATCAGCGTGAATTTCAGATCCTGCCGCACGATCATGAGCGGTATGGACGGAAATCCGCCCCCCGATCCCACTTCCGCGCACAGCTCTCCCTGCGGAAAATATTTTTCTCCCGCCAGAGAATCGAGAAAATGCTTTACCCTGCATTCCTCTTCGTCCGTGATCCGCGTCAGGTTCACCTTTTCATTGTATTCCGTGAGCAGGCGGTAAAATGCCTTGAATTTTTCGCCCGTTTCGCCTTCCCGTATCAGCTTTCTGTAATCCTGCATGCATCTATTATAACATACATTTTGTTCTTTGCAAACGTTTTTTCAGATTTTTTTTATTTTTTTCGTTTCTCTTTCCTTATCCGCGGAATCTGCTGTTTTTTTATACAGACAGCCGCTGTGCGTTTGTGGATAAATGTGGATAACTCCTGTGATTTTCTTGACAACTTGTCCTTTTTGCTGTGGAGAACGCAGAATTTTGAACGGCTGACAGCAAATTTTTTCGGACAGTTATCCACTCATCCACTTTTTACTGACAATTTCATCCACAAAAAAAAGTGGGGTTATCCACAGTGATATGCGGTTGAACGGCTTGCTTTTTCTTTTGATTTCTTATATAATGATAGCACGCTTTTGAAAATAAAGCGGAAACAAAGCGAGTTATACACAATTCTACACGATCTATTACTATATCTACCAATTAAAATAAATTAATTAATATTAAGTTCTTCCGCGCGTAGAGAGAGAACGGGATGCAAGAGCGGAAAGGACGGCAGGAGGAATATATGAAAATCATCTGCGAAGGAATCGAATTATCGGATGCGGTGCTGAAGGTAGCGAAGGCATGCAGCACGAAGACGACGAATCCGATCCTGGAGTGCGTGAAGATCACGGCGGAAAACGATTCGATCACACTGATCGCGACGGACGGAGAGATTGCGATCCAGCGGAAGATCAAAGCGGACGTACTGGAAGAGGGAGCGATCTGCGTACCCGGGAAATTCTTTTCGGATTTTATCAAGAAACTGGAAAACGAGCAGATCACGCTGGCGACGGAAGACGGGCGTGTGATCATCACTTATGCAGATTCGGAAAGCTCGATGCAGCTTTTGAATGCGGATGATTTTCCGGCGATCGACGCGAACATCGGGGAAAAGAAGGTAGAACTTCTGACGAAGGATCTGAAGGAGCTGATCGCGAAGACGACGTTCTGCTGTGCGCAGGACGATTCGCGGCCGGTGCTGAAAGGAGTACTGGTGCAGACGCAGGAAGGAAGGATCTGTTTTACCGCGCTTGACGGATACAGGATGGCGGTATGCCGCAAGAATATTCTGGGCATGACGGGAGATATCAAGATCATTTGTCCGGGCAGGACGCTCAACGAGATCGGAAGGATGTTGGGAGCGGACGAAGACCGTATCGAGATCTTTGTGCAGAAGAACATGCTGATGGTGAGCATCGACGATACGGTACTGACGAGCAGATTGTACGAAGGCGAATTTGTGAACGTATCGAACATAGTGCCGAAGGAATTCACGAGCGAGATCGTGGTAGAAAAGGAAGCGTTGGACGAGAGCGTGGAGCGCGCGGCGGTGCTGGCGCGGACGGACAAAAACAGTATCGTGACGTTTGATATCCGTGAAGGGAGTATGGGGGTATCGTCGAACACGATGATCGGGCGCGTGAACGAGAGCGTGAAGATCATGCTGGAAGGGAAAGACGTGCAGATCGCGCTGAATTGCAAATATGTAAGCGAATGTCTGAACGCGGCGACGGACGAAACGGTGCGGATCGGGTTTAACGGAGCGGTGGCGCCTTGCGTTCTCACCCCTGCCGAAGGGGATTCTTATCTTTATTTGATACTTCCCGTGCGTACAACGGCATAAAAACGGTTGACAGAGACGAGATTTTTTATGTATAATGAAAAAAGGTTTTAAAAAAGACAATAATTAAAATAGGAGCAAAGGGATACCATGAAAAGAACATATCAGCCCAAAAAGAGACAGAGAAGCAAAGTGCACGGATTCCGTCAGAGAATGAAGACGCAAGGCGGACGCAAGACGCTCAAGAGAAGGAGAAACAAGGGCAGAAAGAAGCTCAGCGCGTAACGGAAGGGCGCAAGGTGCGGTTTGTATAAACGGTTAAAGAAAAACAGCGATTTTCAGAAATTGTTTTCAAGGGGAAAAAGATGTTTTTCCCCTGCTTTAATTCTGCTTTATCGGCCTGCGAAGCAAACGGCTCTGGGATTGTGCGTGAGCAAGAAGCACGGATCGAGCGTGAAGCGGAACCGGATCAAGCGGCTGTTGCGGGAAGCGTTCCGCGCGGAATGCGGGACGCTGAAAGGAGAATACGCGCTGATTCTGATCCCGAAACAGGCGGAAGAATACACGCTGGCGGGATTTCGGAGCAGTATAAGGAGTGCTTTGCGGAAGGAAGGCCTGCTCTCATGACGCGGCAGGATGTGCGAAGGGCGTGGAAGTATCTGCGTTCGACGGTGTTGCGGCCGTATTTGAAAATGGCTTGCATGCACCTGATCGTGTTTTATCAGAAATATTTTTCACACAAGACCTGTCTGTACCGTCCGACCTGTTCGCAGTATATGCTGGAAGCGATCAACAATCACGGGGTACTGATCGGAATTTTGCTCGGATGCTGGCGCATCCTTCGCTGCAACCCCTTTTCCAAAGGGGGTTACGACCCTGTTCCGGAGAATTATTTCAAAGTGCGTTGGCTTTACTGACCGCGTTCGGAACCCGTGCGCCGTCAAGGCGCCTGTGCCGAAAATTTAATTTGGATTTAAGAAAACAATGTTACATTTATTGGATTCGACCATATTCATTCATAATGCGGCATTCGGGGAAGGACTGAACTTTCTGGGAAATCTCGTAAAATGGATCGTGGAACTCGTGCCGAATGTCGGGCTCGGGATCATTCTTTTTACGCTGATTCTCAAAACCATTACCCTGCCGCTGGATATTTATTCCAAGTCTGCGATGCGCAAGAACAGCCTGAAAATGGAAAAAATGCGTCCGCAGCTGGAAAAATTGCAGAAGCAGTACCAGAACGATCAGCAGATGTACAATGCCAAGATGATGGAAATGTACAAGAAAAACGGCTATTCGCTCTGGGGTGCGTGCCTGCCCATGATCGTCACGCTCGTGCTGTTCATGGTAGTATTGGGCGCGTTTTCCGATTATTCGGCATATACGAACGTCGACGTTTACCGCAATATGACGGCGGCGTACAATAACGCGGTGATCGCGTATGCGCCCGACGTGACGCAGACGGATCCCGTTTCGGTTACCTACACGAAAGCGGAGAATGTGAACGAGGACGGAACGCGGCTTTATACGCGCATCGAGACGTACGAGAGCGAGGACAAGCTGATCCGCGTCGTACTCATGCGGACGGCGAACCTGCCGGACGGGCTTGATCCGAACAAAGTGAACGGGATGAACGAAGCGGCGGACTGGGATCAGATCGCTGCGGACGATCCTATTTATGAAGTGCGAACGGACGCGGTATTTGCGGCGGCGGAAAGCGGCGAAGACAAGGCGATAGCGGACGCATTGGCATGGGCGCAGGAAGACGAGGAAGGAAAAGATCTTTCGCGCGACGAACAGGCGGTGCTTGCGATGCGCAGGATCGGAAGGAACGCGGCGCAGGCGCAGTATGAAACGAAGAATTCCCATTTCCTGTGGGTAAAGAATATATGGCTGCCGGATACGAGTTACCAGCACCCCGTGCAGAAAGAATCGGGGATGAGCCAGGATCTGTTTGACGAGATCACGAAGAATCTGGAAGCGGAAAAGAGTGCCGCAAACGGGTATTATATTCTGATCGTGATCTCCATCGGGTCGATGTTCCTGTCGCAGTTCATCATGATGAAGAGCCAGAAGGCGCAGAACGAATTGCAGACGGCGGACGGGCGCGGGCAGAAAACGCAGAAAATGATGATGATCATCATGCCGATCATGTTCGGTATTTTCTCGTTCTTTTACAGTGCGGCGTTCTCCATCTACATGATCACGAGCAGTATTTACGGGATCGTGAGTACCCTGCTGATCAATCTGGTGATCGACAAGAAATTCCGTGCGATCGAGGAACGGGAAATACAGGAAAAATATAATAAGCGGATTCCGCAGGCGGCGAAGAAGACGGAAAGCACGCGGAACGGAGGGAAAAAACAATGACGGAATATGAATTCAGCGGAAAGACGGTGGACGAAGCCGTCGAGAACGGGCTGAAAACGCTGGGGCTGACCAGGGAAGAAGCGGAGATCAGAGTTCTGGAAGAAGGGAAAAAAGGCGGACTGTTCAGCAAAGGAACGCCTGCGCGCGTTGCGATTTCCAAGAAAAAGACGGACGGCGAGAGAGCGGTGGCATTTCTGGAAGGGATGTTTGATCTGCTCGGGGTGAACGCGACGACGGAGCTGGAAGAAAACGAAGAAAACACGAAGATCAACGTGGTGACGAGCAATAACTATGCGCTGATCGGGCATAGGGGCGAAGTTCTGGATGCTTTGCAGGTGCTGGCGGGCGCGGTGGCGAACATCGGGCGCGAGGAATACAAGCGCGTGGTGGTCGACTGCGAAAATTACCGTGAAAAGCGCGAACTGACGCTGCGCAGGCTGGCGCAGAAACTGGCGGAGAAGGCGGTGCGGCTGGGAAGGAAAGTTTCTCTTGAGCCTATGACCCCCTACGAGCGCCGTATTATTCATGCGACGCTTGCGGACAGCACGGAAGTCAAGACGGCGAGCGAAGGGAAAGAACCCAACCGTTTTATCGTGGTGATCCCGAACAACTTGAAACCGGGTGCGGACAGAACGGACAGGCGCGGCGGCAAACTGCGGTTTGACCGTAACGGAAAAGGCGGATTCAACCGCGACCGCAGGGACGACAAACGCGGCGGCAAGGGCGGCTATGACCGCGACCGTAAATTCGGATCGCGCGATGA
>QAKO01000040.1 GCA_003343765.1 Bacillota bacterium
GCAACTCAATTCAAGAAAGAAAAGCACTATGATAGAGACTCAATAATTTGGTGCATAAATCCGATCAAATTAAATTCTCATACCAGATTTCCTGCATATGATGATGAAAAAATTCCGAATATATGTGCAGATAAGGAACTACAAACATTAATGGATAGCCCCAGACAGGAGTATCCATTAGCAGTCATCGGGACTCAAAACACAGATCGTATTATTGCGCAGAAGGGTGTATTCATTTTGTTCCCTGTAAGAGAATCGTTTGATTTGGAATCATTAGAAGGAGCGGATGATTTTTTAATTAAAATTATTCTTCCTAAAGAGCATATTGAGACTATTAAGCATGATTTATACTATATCGGAATAACTGAGAGTTCTTTGTTTCCGGAACTGGAATCGATTTCAAAAGAATTAAAACATAACTATGAAGGAGATATCTAATGTTTAAAATCTTTCAAGAACTTAAAACTATAGAATGGTTTATGTCACAAATAGACAATATTGATTTTTCTCCTGCATATCAAAGACTGGGCAATATTTGGAGTAAGCCACAAAAACAGTTGCTGATAGATAGTATTTTTAATGGATTTGATATTCCCAAACTATATATTCAGTACATGCCGATTTCAAATAATAAAGATTCGCTATTTGTCTACGGTATTATTGATGGTAAACAACGATTGGAAACAATAAAAGAATTTATAGAAGATAAGTTTAGTGTTGCGGATGACTTTAAATTTATTGATGATAATTCGCAATCATATTATATAAGTATTGCAGGAAAGAAATTCTCTGAAATCGAAAATTCTGAACCAATCCTCGCGGCTAAGTTTTTGCAGTATGAATTAAGTATAGTTTTTATGGACACTGATGAGCCCGAAAATATTACTGAAACGTTTGTGAGATTAAATAGCGGTGTGACAGTTAATACAGCAGAAAAGAGAAATGCTTATGGAGGCAAACTATCAGAAGAAATAAAAAAATTATGTGAGACATCGTTATTTTTTACTAACAAAGTTAGATTGAGTAATACTAGATATACACACTTGGATTTAGCATTAAAATTGCTTATGTTGGAAATGGGGTATCAGGATTTAAGTAAAAAATCTGTGGATAATTTTGTTAAAGACAATAAGAAATATGATGTAAAATGTCAGCAAGCATTAATTAATTTAAAGAAAAAATTGCATGATATTGAAATTTGCTTTAATGATAAAGATACATTATTGTCGATTAAAAATTTGATAATTACTTTTTATTCTATATTGGACGAAGTTCCGGTTCAGCATCTTAGAAATTTCTTGGAATACTTTGAAAGCTGGAGGCAAAAAAATAAGTCTGCAGACAATGTTGGTGAAAATGAACATATTGATGTACGCATGGTTGATTTCTCAAGAAATTTACAGCAGGGAGCAGACAAAAAAGCTTCTCTTGAGACAAGAAAGAAAATAATGCGAATATACCTTAAAGAATATTTAGAGGCGATATAATTTAAATCTGATGCGCCACGATGAAAAGAAAAAACGTGGACAATAGATGTTATGTCGCTTATCTAATTTGTGTTATCATTCTACTAATATCAAAGGAGAATATAATGACAAGGTCTGAAATGATTTGTAATGAATTGGGTGCTAAATTTTTCTGTAAAGACTTTGTTTATGAAAATTTAAAATACTTTAATAGCAAAAACAACAGAGTTGAACTTTGTGATGGTCTTTTTGAATATTTAAACATTTATGTGGCTTTGCAAGTTAAAGAACGTAATACTAACAACCAAGGCAAATCAAATAATGATTGGCTAAATGATGTTGTTTATGGTGAAGCTTCTAACCAAATCAAGGAAACAATTGTCGCAATTAAAACAAATTCGATAACTGTCAACGATTTGTATCATCAACCTGTCCAAATAAGCAACGCTTATCATATATGCCCAATTATAATTTTTGATAATTCTATGATAACAAAATATAAAAGGGTCATTTGTCTTGATAACGAGGAAAAGACAATCGTCAATATATTTAGCCTATCTGACTATAAAGCTATGATGGAAACACTTGTGCATCCCTACGATATTATTTATTATTTACAGCAACGAACTTTATGGTTAACCAAAACACAAAGTCTCCCCTGTATTGCACTTGGCGACAGTGATAATATTAGTATTATTTCTAAGATAGACACGGAAAGAGATTTTGCTTCTTTTTTTGATAAATTAGTTTATGAAGGAAATTCGATAAAAAAAGAGAATGCCTTACGATTATTGGCTATCATCAATAAATTTCGAGAAAATCAAATAAAGAAGTGTCCAGAATATAAAACCATTTTGCATCTTCTTCAAAAAATAAAACCGCAGACAGCAACTGGTTTTGTGGAAAGATTTAAATCGGCTTGGGATAATGCATGTAATGGAATTATAGATTATTCAAAAGCTGTTTGTGTCATGGAGGAAAATAGAAAAACAAGCATTGTGTTTTTTTCCGCTAATGCAGATATTGCAAAGCAAAGCTTTTATGAGTTGATTTGTGATGCCAAACAGCAACAACATCAAGTTGATGCTGTTCTTCTAATTGTATTTAAGGGCGAATCGAAGAAGGAATGTAGCATTGATTGGGTCTATTTTGAAAAACCGTTTATCGAAGAACCCGAAGTGTTAAATGAGTATAAGAAGCTTGGACTTATTCCAAGTGATTATACTATTGAAATAGTAGATTCATAAAAGGTATTGAAATGGTATAAATTTGGTATAAATCCCAGATAAAAGCTATGTTCTTGAAGGTTACACGTCAAAAATGAGTAGTCGAAAAGCTCTGCAATAACCTTTTAAGCTGAAAAAATTGGGCCATTTTGCGAAAATTTGACCTAAATTTAACGGTATTCAAGAATAAGGAACGACTCCTAAGGGGCCGTTCCGGGTTCGATTCCCAGCGGGAGTACCAGTTACAGCCCGACCGATCCTATCGGTCGGGCTGTTATGTTTTAATTACGATCTGTTAAGGTCAGTCAGGCTGTTGTATTATAATTCTTTTTATGCAGGATACACGCGAGAGCCTTTATTTGCATAAAATGATTTCGTACCGTATATCAAACATCGGCAACGAGGTCAGCCATGAAAAAACTGCAAATAATCAGAACTTCTTTTTCCAGTATTTCCCTTGTCGATAAATTTCTGCTGTTTTTTCTCTTTCTGTTTCTCGCGCAGATCGCTTATGCTTTGTTTACCAAGACAGAAAGTTCCGAACTGATCAATTCCATCGACATCATTATCCGCACTTTTGCATCCGCCGTGTTCGGTTATTTCCTCAGCGGAAGATTTTCCGACACCTTACCGCGCAGCAACATGATCCCGGCAATTTCGCAAACCACAGCACAGACCGCAACACAAGCCGACACTTCCGCACCTTCTTCCGTGCGGAATAAAATCGGATTTTCCGACTTGCCCTCCGACAAAGTACTCCCCGTCACTACCGACTTGCGCACTGTTTCCGCGCCCGCCGATCATACGTTCCAAACAATCATCGTTTCTTCCGTAGGACTGATTTCCCTGATCATTCTTCTCATCCTGCGCAATACTTCCTCCGTCACCGATGCCATGATCGCACCCCTCACGCAGCTGCGCGATATGCTGTCTTCCAGCATAGGCTTTCTCATCGGACATAAAAGTCAAAATAACGGGAGTCCGTAAATTCAGAACGATTTCAAAGCACGACTGCCTGTCGGCATTATTTTTTCAATACTTGCGGCGGCTTGTAAATTTTACTTTGCAAGCCGCCGCAGTCTTTCAATCCGTCGTCAATATAAGTTTTACGCTCTGCATATCCGAATTCAGCCGAAAACGCTCAAAAGACGCAAAGCATTTCGCTTTGCGTCTTTTTATCTGCCCTTTTTACCGAATTTTTGCGTTTCTTACTAATTATTCGATGCTCTTGAAAAGCTCATCCAGATAATCACCCTCGAAAAGCTCGATCAATCCGCTGTCCGCACAGCGCGTCAGCGCAGGATCGAACGGGATACGGGCAATACTCTTCACCCCGTATTCTTTCGCCAACTCCTCCACATGGCTCTCACCGAATACATCGATCTTCTTTCCGCAATCGGGACACTTGACATAGCTCATGTTTTCCACAATGCCGAGAATCGGAATATTCATCTTCTGCGCCATGTTCGCCGCTTTTTTGACGATCATCGACACCAGATCCTGCGGCGTCGTTACAAGAATGATACCGTCCAGAGGAATCGACTGATAAATGCTCAACGGCACATCCCCCGTTCCGGGTGGCATATCCACAAACATATAATCTACGTCATTCCAGATCACATCCGTCCAGAACTGTAATACCGTTCCCGCAATCACCGGCCCGCGCCAGATCACAGGATCCGTATCGTCTTCCAGCAATACGTTCATGGACATGATCTCTACCCCTGTCTTGCTGACTACGGGGAAAATTCCCATATCGCTTCCCGTCGCCTTTTCCTTAATCCCGAACATTTTCGGAATCGAAGGCCCCGTGATATCCGCGTCCATGATCGCAGTCCTGAACCCGTTCCGGCCTGCCGTAACAGCCATCAGCGCTGTGGTCAGCGATTTTCCTACGCCGCCCTTTCCGCTCACAACTCCGATCACCTTTTTGATCTTGCTCAATTCGTGCGGCGCCTTTTTAAAATCGCGCTCCGAACATTCTTTCGAACAGCTTCCGCAATCGTGCGTACAATTTTCAGCCATCTCTGTTTACCTGCCTTTTCCTTTACAACAGATCTTTCGGATCATATTCCGCTTTTTTATAAACTTTTTCCGGTTTGTCCGTGATCTCTTCCTTAAACACGTCCTGCCACTCTTTCGCATTGAAATCTTCAATCGTACACGTGACATAATGCTCCGAACAACCCAGTTCTTTCGTCAGCGCTTTGACCAGTGCCTGCGAAAGTTTCTTTTTCTGCTCTTCCGATCTGCCTTCCAGCATCTTTACCGATATGTGCGGCATACTTCTCTTCTCCTTTACTGATTCAGACTCTTATAAAGATTATAATACAAACCGTGCGCTTTTAGCAACTGTTCATGGCTGCCTTCTTCCGCAATTCCTTTGTTCGCTATGAAAAGTATGCGGTCCGCATTGCGGATCGTGGAAAGCCTGTGCGCTACTATGAACGAAGTCCTGCCCTTCAGAATAATCTCCAGCGCCTGCTGGATCAGCTTCTCCGTGTCCGAAGAAATCGAACTCGTCGCTTCGTCAAGAATAATCACCGACGGATTTTTTACAATGATACGCGCAAAACTGATCAACTGTTTCTCGCCCGCAGACAACCCCTCGCCGCGCTCCTGCAACATCTCGTTGTAACCGTTCGGCAAACGCTCGATGCACGCGTCCGCAAAAATCGCCTTCGCCGCTGCAATGCACTCTTCATCCGTCGCGTCCGGCTTGCCGTAGCGTATATTTTCCATGACCGTCCCCTTAAAAATGAACGGATCCTGCATCAGTACGCCTACCTTGCTGCGCAACGATTTTAATCGTATTTTGCGCACATCCTCTCCGTCTATGCGCACGCTCCCTTCCTTTACATCGTAAAAACGGGTCAAAAGATTGATCACGGTCGTCTTGCCCGCTCCCGTAGGCCCCACCAGCGCGATCCGTTCACCGGGTTTGACGTGCAGATCAAAATGCTCCAGAATATTTACGCCTTCATCATAACAAAATGTCACGTTATCAAAGTCGATTTGTCCGCTTACTTTGTCCAGATCCACGCTGTCATCACTGTCCGCAATGCTCACAGGTGCATCGATCGTTTCAAAAATACGCTCCAGGTTCGCCGAGACCTGCGCAAGATTCTGTATGATCGCCGAAAGCTGCGTCAAAGGCGTCGAAAACAATCCCATATAGTTCAAAAACGCCAGCACAACACCCGTCGTAACTCCCATCACGCCCTGCTGCATCAGAATAAACGCGACCGCATACAACAACAATGTACCGAAATTCCAGAAAATACCGACGACCGGAGAGTTCAGCTCGTTGCGCGCTACGATCTTTTTCCATGTGTCCGCACAGTCTTTCTGCAGATCATGGTATACCTGTTCGTTAAAAACCGTGCGGTTATAATTCTGAATGATCTTTTCTCCCATGATCGATTCCAGTATGAATGCCGTACGGTTGGAATCTTTCGCACGATTGCGGCGAAACAGCTTACGGATCGCCTTGCGGATCAGAAATACCCCCAACGTCAGCGGTATGATCGCCGCATATATGACAAGCGTAAGAATCGGACTCAAGACCAGCATGAATACCGTAACCACTACGATCTTGACAATGTTCAAAACAAAATTCGTCAGATAGTTCGTGAAAAATTCCGAAAGCTCCGTTATGTAACCTGTCACACGGACTACAATCTTTCCCGACGGCCGATTGTCAAAATAATCAAACGGCAACGTCTGCAATTTGTAAAATATGTCTTTCCGTATGTCCGCTATAATCCCGTGTCCGACTCGGCCCAGACTCCTTTGCTGAAAATACGTGATAATGATATCCGCAAATCCGCAAAGTATGAATCCTGCCACCGCCAGAAAAAATTTGCTGTATACCCTGTACGCACTGTATTCGGGAATAACCGTATCCACAATGTATTTCAGAAGCAACGGTGTGATCATCGACGAGACAACCGCCAGCAACATGATCACGATCACAAAAATAAACAGCTTTTTATGCGGCAACGCATACCGGAGCAGCCGCCGCAGATTCTTAATGTCTATTTTCTCTTGTTCGACTACTTCGTCCTGAAAATAGGTGTTTCTCTCTGCCATCGCTCAGCCCTCCCCGACCGCATTCAGCACGGCCTCGGATATGTCTGCATCGGAATTGTCTTCTTCCATCGATTGCATTTTATAAATTTCCGCAAATCGCCCGTTCTTCTTCACCATCTCGTCAAACGTTCCGCGCTCTATGATCTCCCCGTCCTGCATATACAGGATCTCGTCACAATCCGCCACGCTCGACACTCTGTGCGCCGCTATCAAAATCGTTCGGTCAGGATAGTTCTCTTTGATCGTTCGCATCAATTTACGCTCCGTCGTCGCATCCAATGCACTCGACGCGTCATCCAGAACCAGTATGGGTGCGTTTTTCAGCAACGCCCGCGCAATCGAGATCCTCTGCTTCTGACCGCCCGAAAGCCCAAGACCTTTTTCTCCGACGATCGTTTCAAAACCCTGCGGCAAAGAACGGATAAACCGCCCTGCCTGCGCTTGCTCCGCGACCCGCATCACCGTCTCCTTATCAATGTTCGGCGCGTAAAACGCTATGTTCGCATCGATCGTGTTCGAAAACAAAAAGACATCCTGAAATACGTACGCAAATTCATTGCGGAGATCATCCAGTTCAAAATTGCGTATATCTTCTCCGTTGATCTCAATATCACCCGACATCACGTCGTAAATCCGTACAAGCGATTTGAGCAACACGCTCTTTCCGCTTCCCGTACCACCCATGATCCCGACCTTCTTCCCGAACGGAATACTCAGCGATACGTTCTTCAAAAGCAGCTTTCCGTCTTCCATAACCGATACATTCTTCACTTCAATGTTCGGCACTTCCCCGATCTTATCCGGTTTGTCCGGTTCGGGTATCTTCGTCTTGCGTTCCAGAAACTCCTTGATTCGCCCGCCCGAAACAAGACTGTACTGCAACTGGTAACTCGCATTGCTGATCTGCGTCAGATAATCCATGATCCGCAGTACATACGTCACGCTCGCCGTCATGATCCCGATCCCGAATTTGCCCCAGAATACCATCAGCGTCCCGATCACGATCGTCGTTATGTAAGCAAATTGCCGTATCGTATTGAAAATCATCCCGTATTTCGCCGATACGTCCACCTGTTCGCAATACGCCTTCCGAAAATCTTCGTTCACACGGTCAAACTTGTTCTCTTCCAGATCTTCATTCGCAAACGATCGCACCAGCCGGACCGCATCAATATTTTCCTGTACCGTCAGATTCATCTCCGCATTCCGCTTTCGGATCTGCGTCGATACCCGCCGCGCCGCATTCATGTATTTCATCAGCGCAAACAACAGCACAGGCGCCATCACCGCCGGCAATATCAGCATATACGCACTGTTCATCGCCAGTATGACACATGTCACGATCAATACAAAAACACCGTCTCCTATCAATAACAGAACACGGCTGTACATTTCCTTAAAGATGATGATATCCGACGATAAGGTCGCCAAAAGATCCCCCGTGTTGTACGACGCTACGGTGGAACTGTCCAGCTCTACAAGCTTCTTGTACGATATGTCCCGAAGTTCGTTTTCATACGCCAGCCCGTTGTACTGGAATAATACGTTCCTCAAGTAAATCACGCCTTCACGGAACACGACCAGCCCCCCGAATACACACGCAAGCACAATGAATAATTCCCAGCTTTCAGGCTGACCGAACTTCAACAGAAAATCAAATATCCCGTCATTCGTTATCCCCTGAAAATTAAGAATGTAATCCACAAACATCGCGCCGATCAACGGAAGAATTATATCGATCGTAAGCCCGATAAACCCTATCAACTGACAAAACACCGCGCACGGAACATGCTTCTTCCAATACCGCCATCCGAATCGGAACACACTCATAACGGCTCCCTCACTCGTTGATTGTCTCTTTATTTTACCTATAATTTTTTATTTGTCAACGGTTTGTATACATTTTTTTATTTTATTTTTTTATTAAACTAAATCGCCGTTTGTGTCTGTTAAAAAATCCGTTTTTTGTCAAAACTTCATGTTTCTTGACATCCCGCCATATCTGCACATTGCCCTGTCATTTGCGGCAACAACTCGTCCTGCTCCTGCCGATGTCGCCGATTTCTTACCCGATGAGAACTTTTTTACATAGTCCGATCCGTAGATCGGCCCTTCGCGCTGTGTTCAACCTCTATCACCGATGCAGAATCGAAAGAAACGCCCGCCGTCGCAAATTCTGCGACGGCGGGCGTTTCGAATCGTTTACAATATATTAAACTTTTTAGTTCTGTTACGAAAACCCATTCCTCTCGTACGCGCCGAATTTTTCTTTCCGCGGCGGGATCTGATCCCGCCGCGGACGGCTTTGCTCATTTTTTAATCGGAAACTTTCCGCACATATTCTTTGATATCACGGTATGCAAAATAATTGCAGCGGTACATCTCTTCCAACATTTCCTGTTTTGCGTAATATACATTGACTTTGTTCAGGAATTCCCTGGCCGAATCGCTCAGATATGCTTCGCCTGCGGCAGTATCTATGATTATGTACGTACCGCTTTCATCCGTATAAACGGCGGGCAACTCTTCGTCCATGGTATAATTTTTAAATTCACCGTTCTGCAGCACCGACAAATTCGTTCCCTGCAGGATCGTTTGCCCGTCCTGTGAAATCAGCTTCCCGTCCCGCATCTCCGCCGCCAGATAGATCATATCCGAATCAAAATAAATGCCTTTCATAAAGATGCCCGATTCACGGCTGATAAAAGCATCCGTACCTTCCAAAAACACGCTTGAACCCTGGTAAAGATTGGTGTTGTACTCATACCCCAGCAAATACAGGATCGTAGGCAATATATCAAAAGAATTGCACTCCTTTTCGATGATCTGCCCCTTTTTTCCCGAAGTTCCGCGGTGGCGGATCTCATAATAAAAATCCCCGCTGTACGCCGACGTAAAATCCTTGGACGTATTTTCATACGTTACGCCTTGGTATATGTTTTTCACGTCCAGATCCATTTTGCCCGACCAGATAAAAAACGGAATGTTGTGCAGCCGCGTATCCCAGTAATACTTTTCCGACTCCACTCCTTTCAGCGGGTACTGGATATTATGATAATACGCACAATGATCGGCATATGCTATAAATACGGTATTTTCCAGCTCACCTTTTTCCTGCAGGTCATGGATCAGACGGTTCAGCCCGACATCCAGATCCATCACGCCCGCCTGCTGCCGTTTGTATTCCAGATAAAGATCCGTCTGTTCACCGTTTTCGTCCCGCTCATCCAAAGTGATCGCAAATTTGTCCGAAATATATGCCCCCACTTCCGGATAAGAGGTTATTTTTTCATAATATTTCTCCAATCCCTTCGTCTGATACTTCTCCGAAAGTTCCTGCTTCTTTGCCGCATCCAGATTCGCCGTATAGTCACCCTTCGATACCAGATCCGTATAGCCGCCATGACTGATCAAAGAAAGCATCATCGTGAAAAACGCATCGTCGTCCTCCGCAGTATAAGTAAATTCATTCAAATACTGGCTGATCATCTCGCTGTCTTTGTCAAAATCATAAAAACCGCTCTTGGAATAGTACCCGTCCAATCTGTCCATCGTGTCCAGGAAATACGTATTTTCAAATCCGTATAAGTCCTGATGCGTACGGTCTCTCCCGTAAAAACTTGAATCGTTCGCATGAAAATAATTGGTCGTATATCCGTCGTTTTTCAACAGGTTTGCACTCGTAAACGCAAGTTGGTTCTCCAGCAATCCGTCCGGGTTGTTGATCGAAGGCAATATGCTGTTATCCAACGCCGACGGGTAACTCCCCAATATCGAGATCGTTTCCGAATGATTCGTCTTGTCCCTCGCGTAATACTCCGTCATGGCGTATCCCTGCGACGCCAACGCGTACAGCGTGGGCGTATACTGCGAATTGATGTCGTACCACTCACCCGATTCGATCACCACCAGCACGACATTCATCCCTTCGTATTCTCCGCAATACAAACCGTCCGACCCGCCGTAACGTTCCAACGACGAACTCCATTCCCCTTGCGAAAAATAATCGTCCAGCTCCGAAAGCTGCTCGTTCAGCTCCAGCTCCTTCTTTACATACTTGCTCCCCGATAAAAAATTCAGAAAATTTTTGACGTAAAAACCAAACGTCCCGAATTTTTTATACGCCGTTCCCGTGATAAACTGCGTTTCCCATAAATACATGTCATCGTTATACATGTACAGAAAATCACTCGGATCCGCTCTCTGAAACCGATCCTTCGTCACATCCACAAGATTCAGCGACGCAAACGTCCATAAAAAAAATGTGAGCGTCACAAGAACAAGCCCATGCATCGTAAAATCTGCCGTAACGATCATGCCCTTATTGATCCGCACAACCGCATAAACAGCACATCCGTACAGCAACAGCAATACACCGATCAGCACAAAGTTGACCATATCCGCCGAAAATACCGTACCCGCTTCACCGATCACGTTCAGCATCGAAAAACTGAACACCATATTGCTCATATTGTACAGCGTATTGTTTACAACCGTCAGCACGATCTGAAACAGCAAAAATACGCCGATACAGATCGACTGAAATAAAAATCCGGGCAACATGAATACCAGCGTCGTCACAAGGATCATGACGCCGAGATCCAACGGCCAATACGTCGGTACCCCCTTTACGACCCAACAGAGCGTGATCACTTCCAATACAAAAGCCGCCGCAAAATATGTACACGCCAATGCCGTTTTCTTCATAATGAACCGGCGCATATGTTCGCTTTTTATGCTTTTTATTAAAGTTCCGGTCATAATTTCCTTTCCTAACATTCTTCCTGCTTATGCCTCTTATCATACCACGATTTTCTCCGTTTTGCAATTATATTTTCCTGAAATTCATTTTTGCCAAAATTTCAACAAAATTTCTCTTTTCCCGACCGTCAAAACATTTGCAAATCCCCCCGTTTTCGTGTAAAATAATATTGCTGTGCTAGGTGGGGAGTCAGCGGTGCCCTGTATCTGCAATCCGCTATAGCAGAACCGAAAGCCCCCTTCGGACCGACGCGTGGAAGGCCGCGCTCCGTAAGGGATGTCGATAGCAAGGTCTTATGCAACGGACTGCCGTGAACCGTGTCAGGATAGGGATATAGCAGCACTAAGCGGATTTGTTCGTGTGCCATGAGGTAGCTTTGAAGGAGTTACCTGCGGCGTTTCCGCTTCGGCGCGTCCTTTCAACGGGGGATGCACAGTTTTTTTGAAATTTCAGCCTCTGCGCATATTTGCGCAGAGGCTTTTTTTCGGTTGCACTATACCTATCGATCCATTCCCTTCACCGTCTTTTTTCAGCTTCGCATTCCGCCATATCATCCCGTTCGACCAGCTTTTGCACCGCTGCAAATCTTCTTCGAGCATCGCATAAAAATAATCTCAAGACGGCAAATCAAACCAAAAACGGAGAGAGCCTCGGCGTAAACCTGCCGACGGCTCTCTCCGTTTTTCCCTTCTCCGTGTATTATCGATCTTGTCTTTTCCTGCGGTCTGCCCTTCGAAAAGTGTTCCCAGCACAACAGTCCGGCATCTGCGTTTCCAACAGCGGCGACAGCCTCACCCGGATCCCGTGCCGCTCAAAACTTTTCAAAAGCTCTTCCAGCAAAAGATAAACTTTTTCCGCGTTTTCCGTCCGCTGATCGGGATCTGCCATACAAACCGGCAACAGCACCGCCGCTTCCAGCAAAGCGTCAACCCTGCGAAGCAAAAGTTTCTTCGCCCGTAACGATTCCCTGATGCACCTGCGCACATACCGAGTATCCCCTCCCGCAAGATATCCCTTATACGAACGTGTTTTCATCCGCAACTCCCCTTATCGATAATTCGCGATCCCTTCCAGAATCAGTTTATCCGCCACCAATGCAATAAACTCGCTGTTCGTGGGCTTGTCCGAACCGATATATACCCGCACACCGAATACAGCATTGATCGCTTCGATCCTCTGACGGTTCCATGCCACTTCAATGCTGTGACGGATCGCCCGCTCTACTTTGCTCGCTGTCGTATTGAACTTCTCCGCGATCTGCGGGTATAATTCCTTGGTCACGTTATTGATGATCCCCGGACGCTCCACCGCCAGTTTGATTCCTTCCCGCAAATATCCGTAACCCTTGATATGCGGAGGTATTCCGATCGAAATAAATATGTTGCTGATCTTTTCGTCCAGCGTGACCACGTTCTTCTTCTCCTTCGCCGCTGCCGCACCTTTCTCGCCTTCCGCTACTTCCTTTACCCGTTCCGCCACAACTTCCGCCGCGATCGGTTTCATTAGATAATACTTCGCTCCCGCCGCCAGTACCTTCTCAATGATCGCATCGTCCGAATAGCCTCCCGTCACAATCAACTTCACCGCCGCGTGCTCCCGTTGTACCCTCTCCAATACCCCGAATCCGTCAATCCCTTTCAGCACAAGCCCGATCACCGCCACATCCGGTTTCTCAATCCCGATCATTTTCAGGCCTTCCTCCCCGTCATTCGTTACTCCCGCTACTTCCAGTCCTGCCATCCTGACCGCCACCGCGAGCTCCTCCGCCGTTTCAGCATTGCCTTCCATAATGATTACTTTTTTCATAGTCTTGTGTTTTCCTCCCGTGTTTTATTTGTAACTCTATTATATCGCATTCTTTTGCGTTTGTGAAGTAAATTTTGTACAAAATTCTTGATTTATAAAAATTTCTTTGTATATTTTTGTCGAATTTTAGAGAATTTTGTATAAAATATTTTTTACAATCGGGAAAGAAATACAAAAAACGCGCCGCGCGGCACCGTTCAACTTTTTTTCGCCAAAAAATTTTGAAGGTTTTCAGCGAAAATCTTATTGACCGAACGTTTCGGATAGCCGGCTTTATAGAACAATTCGCGCAGCGAATCTGCATCCGCATAACTTTTCAATCCGTTCGGCAGATCGTCGGTGCCGTTAAAATCTGTTCCGAAACAAAAACAATGATCCCCGAATTTCTGTACCCCGTAATCCACATGACGAAAAACTTCCTGCATTCCCGCTCCGTTCTCCGCCAGAAATTTACCTACAAAGGCGATCCCGATCAACCCGCCCCGATCGACGATCTCTTTAATTTGCGCATCGTCCAGATTCCGCGGATGACGATAAACGCCGCTTAGACAAGTGTGCGTATCCGCTATGCAAGGCACTTCGTCGAGCAAATCATAAAAACTGCGCACATTCAGATGAGCGCAGTCCAGCACGATCCCGTTTGCCGCCAATTTCTTCGCCACCGCCCTGCCGCGCGCGGTCAGTCCGCCGTCGCTCAGACATCCGCCCGCCAATCCGTTTTGTGCATTCCATGTCAAAGACACGCTCAACGGATTCCAGCTGCATACTTCTTCTACGTTCCCTTCCTCCAGATACGATGCATCTTCCAAGGCCAGATATAAATTTTTACGTTTCTTTTCTTGCAGCTTTTTTACAAGGCCGCGCACCGTATCCAGCGACCTTGCGCCGGTGTAGACCGCACAGACACAGCTCTTTACTTCCTTCGAAAGCCCGTCAAGATCGGGCGCGTTCTCTTCCGTCAAAATATCATTGTGGAAATCTGCTATCATTTGTTATATATTATGTCGCGCGCACGCGCAGGCGTGCGCGTTTAATTGCATTATTCCCCGTATCGTATTTTCTATACTGCAAAATTCGAGGACGCACACGATTTCTTACAGAAGTCTCATTAATACCTATTCACTTGAAACGACAAGAAATTTTTCTCAAAAAAGAATGAGTCCGGTACAAACCCGAACTCATTGCCAAACATTTTATTTAATTATTTCCAGGTTTTGGGGTTCATTTCAACGATTGTGCATCTGATCCTTTTACCGCGCACGCTTGGGTTCAGGATAATCCATCCCGTACGTTTCCGCCGTCACGGTCTTGATCACCTGCGGTTCCAAAGGCTTGTCACGCATATCCGTCGCGGTTTTGGCGATCGCATCGACAACGTCCATCCCTTCGATCACTTTCCCGAATGCGGCATATTGCCCGTCCAGATGCGACGCGTTTTCATGCATGATGAAAAATTGCGAACCTGCACTGTCCGGCATCATCGAACGCGCCATTGACAATACCCCGCGCAAATGCTTGATATCATTGCCCGCAAATCCGTTCATACGGAATTCACCCTTGATCGTATACCCCGGGCCGCCCGTACCGTTGCCCGCAGGATCTCCGCCTTGGATCATAAAACCTTCGATCACACGGTGAAACGTCAGCCCGTCATAAAACCCGTGCCGCACCAGCGAAAGAAAATTGTTTACCGTATTCGGCGCCTTCTCCGGATACAATTCCGCCTTGATCACGCCGCCGTTTTCCATCGTAAATGTTACTGTAGGATTCATTCTTTTACTCCTTTTCCAAATCTTCGTATTTCTCTACACGCACGTTCGCTTCCGCAAACAACTGCATGGAAAATTCATCCGGATACCCGTTTTTATACACGACCCGCGCGATCCCCGCATTGATGATCATCTTCGCACAGATCACACACGGTTGATGCGTACAATACAGCGTCGCTCCTTCGATCTTGATCCCAAGCCTCGCCGCCTGTATGATCGCATTCTGCTCCGCATGCACCGCATAACATAACTCCTGCCGCGTACCGCTCGCTATGTTCAGCTTACGACGCAAACATTCCCCGCGATCCGCACAGCTGATGATCCCAGCAGGCGCTCCGTTATACCCCGTCGTCAAAACACGCTTGTCCAGTACGATCACCGCTCCGACATGCCTGTTCTCCTGATAACAGCTCGACCAGCCCGCTACCGTCTCCGTCAGCTCCATGAACCGCTTGTCCCACTTGTTCATTCCGTTCTTCCTCCGTGCTTTCTCTCTCGCTTATTGTACCATATCCCCCTCAGAATTGCAAGCGCCGACTTAACTTTTTCCCTCCGCCTTTTTTCTCCCATACCCCCTTCCCCTCTCCTTTTTCTCTTTCGTTAGCACTCAATAAAGAAAAGTGCTAAATTTTTCATTTTTTTTCTTTCAAACGTTTGACTTTTCTTTTTTATTGTATATAATATATAGTAAATTAGCACTCAGAACTAACAAGTGCTAACACTTTTTGAAATTTATTGGAGGCGTAACATATGAACATCAAACCTTTATTTGATAAAGTTGTTGTTGAAAGCGTTCAGACCGAAGAAAAAACCAAGAGCGGATTTATTCTTCCGTCTTCTGCACAGGAAAAACCGCAGACGGCACGTGTCGTTGCAGTCGGCCCCGGGGGAAATGTGGACGGCAAAGACGTAAAAATGGTCGTCAAAGTCGGCGACACCATTCTCTTCTCGAAATATTCGGGCAGCGAATTCAAAGTGGACGGAAAAGAATTCACGATCATTCGTCAGAGCGACATTCTGGCAATTGTTGAATAAAGTTTGAATTGGGAGGAAACATATTATGGCTAAACAGATTAAATACGGTGACGAAGCAAGAAAAGCCTTGGAAAAAGGCGTCAATACCCTTGCAAATACAGTAAAAATCACGCTCGGGCCGAAAGGCAGAAACGTTGTGCTCGATAAGAAATTCGGCGCACCGCTCATCACGAACGACGGTGTGACCATCGCTAAGGAAATTGAGCTGGAAGATCCGTTTGAAAACATGGGCGCTCAGCTCGTCAAAGAAGTTTCCACGAAAACCAACGACGTTGCAGGCGACGGCACCACTACCGCTGTCGTTCTCGCTCAGGCGATCATCCGCGAAGGACTGAAAAACCTCGCAGCCGGCGCAAACCCGATCATTCTGCGCCGCGGCATCGACAAAGCTGTCGATACGGCCGTTGCGGAAATCAAAAAGATCTCCAAAACCGTTGACAGCAAAAAAGCTATCGCTCAGGTCGCTTCCATTTCCGCAGGAGATGAAACCGTCGGTCAGCTCATTTCCGACGCAATGGAAAAAGTCGGCAAAGACGGCGTTATCACCGTCGAAGAAGGCAAGACCATGAACACAGAGCTTACCACCGTCGAAGGTATGCAGTTCGACCGCGGCTATGCTTCCGCTTACATGGTCACCAATACGGATAAAATGGAAGCCGTTCTCGACACCCCTTATATCCTTATTACCGATAAGAAAATTTCCAATTTGCAGGAGATCCTGCCCATCATCGAACCGCTCGCTCAGCAAGGCGCTCGCCTCTTGATCATCGCGGAAGATGTGGAAGGTGATGCACTCGCTGCACTCATCGTCAATAAACTCAAAGGCGTGTTCAACTGCGTTGCAGTCAAAGCACCCGGCTTCGGCGACAGAAGAAAAGCTATGCTCGAAGATATCGCTATCCTTACGGGCGGCACCGTCATCTCTTCCGACCTCGGCTACGAGTTCAAGGACGTCACACCCGATATGCTCGGCAAAGCTGCTCAGGTTAAAGTTGATAAAGACAACACCACGATCGTCAGCGGCAACGGCGACCCTGAAAATATCAAGGCGCGCGTCAACGCCATCAAAGCGCAGATCGCGGAAACCACTTCCGATTATGACAGAGAAAAATTGCAGGAACGCCTTGCAAAACTCGCCGGCGGCGTAGCAGTCATCAACGTCGGCGCGGCTACCGAAGTCGAAATGAAAGAAAAGAAACTCCGCATCGAGGACGCTCTCGCTGCTACACGTGCGGCTGTTGAAGAAGGTATCGTACCCGGAGGCGGCGTTGCACTGCTCTCCACTTCCGCTGCATTGAAGAAACTCATCAATACGCTGGAAGGCGACGAGAAAACAGGTGCGCAGATCATTCTCAAAGCGGTCGAAGAACCGATCCGCCAGATCGCGAAAAACGCTGGTCTGGATGGTTCCGTAATCGTCGAAAAGATCATGGCTTCCAAGAAACCCAACTTTGGTTTCGATGCACTGAAAAATGAGTACACCGATATGGTGGAAAGCGGTATCATCGACCCGACCAAAGTTTCCCGCAGCGTTTTGCAGAATGCAGCTTCCGTGGCGGCTACCCTGCTCACGACAGAAAGCGTCGTAACAGATATCCCCGCTCCCGAGCCTGCAGCTCCCGCAGCCGGCGGCGGCATGGGCGGTATGTACTAAGCCGTATCAATCAAATAAATTCAGGCAATAGCAAATCTCCCCACTTTGGTGGGGAGGTTTTTGTTTAACCCTGAAATGTACAGTCACCTGAGCAGCTCCTTAATAGGCACCACGCAAAATTCACTTTCCTTGCAAAAGGAAGCCGTATTTTTATTGCTTCTTTTCCGCCTTTCCCTGATTTTTGCCGATTCATTCTTTGTACGGCTCTTAATGCTTAAACCAAGAAATCGCCTGTCTGCGCAAATTGAGCGCAGGCAGGCGATTTAAAAACCATATAACTTTACGGCGGCATTTCGTCTTTTCGTTACTCGATTTTCATGCGGGAAATTTCCTTTCCTTCTATGTCTTTTAAAATCAGCTCAGCATTCTCCAATATGAGATAACTGTTGGGCGTTCCGCCTTTCGGTAAAGAGACGGAGCCGCAATTCGCCACGACAAGATCTCCGACGCGGCGGATAAAACCAGTATGATAATGACCGTAAAGAAATGCGTTGCCACAATTTTTCGGCAAATTATCGACACAAAACCGATCGCCGTGCTGTAAAAAAATCTTCTTCCCGCAGTCAAAAATTACCGCTTCCGAAACAAACTCAAAATCCGAGATCAAGGTGTCCACGTCGCTGTCACAATTTCCTTTCACGACCGTCAGCTTCTCCGCCAGTCCGTTCAAAACGGCGGCTACCCCCATCGGATCATACTCCTTCGGCAAAGGATTGCGGGGACCGTGATTATAAATATCTCCCAGCAATACCAACTGATCCGCTTCTTCGGCTTGAAACATTTCCGCTACTTTCTCCGCATAATACTTCGACCCGTGTATATCCGATGCGATCAAAAATTTCATAAACGCTTTTCTTCTCCGATCTGTTACCTTCGCCGACAGTCTCTCGTTTCGTCGGCTGTTTTTTGTCTGAATTGCCGCCGCGGAGCACAAACTTTGCGCTCCGCGGCATCCCAGATTATTTTGCAATAAATTTATACGCCGTGACCGAATGATAAATTTTGTTCTTTTCAAACATACAATCACCCACAGCCGCATACGCAGGCACATTCACGCTGTTGGGAATGTACTGCGTTTCCATGCAGAATCCGTAATTTCGGTTGTAAAAACCTGATTTCCCTTTCTGGCTCAGTCCGTTCCCCGTATACAACTGCACCGCAGGCATATCTGTATACACTTCCATTGTCAGACCGCTCCGTTCGCTTTCCGCTTCCGCAATCTTCCCGTATACACCCGCAGCTTTATTCAATACAAAATTAACGTCATAACCGTCCTGCACACGAATGTCCGGATCTTCATCATCCCCGATGCGTTCGCCGATCCTGTGCGCCTTACGGAAATCAAAAGGCGTTCCCGTCACGTCGCGGAATTCGCCGTGCGGTATAAGCGTTTCGTCCGTCGGAGTGATCCTGTCCGCATCGACCGTCAGAAATGTATCCAGTACATTTCCGCTGCCTTCTCCGTCCAGATTAAAATAAGCGTGGTTGGTCATATTAATCGGCGTCTTTTTGTCGGACATCGCCGTATACTCAATTTTCAGTTCTCCGCCCACCAACGTATAGCAAACCTGTACGCGCAGATTGCCCGGATAATTTTCTTC
>QAKO01000037.1 GCA_003343765.1 Bacillota bacterium
CATTGTTTTTGTTGTAAATTTTGGATTATGATAAATTTCTGCTAAATATCGGCAGAAAACGTGTTTGTTGTTTTGAACCGAAAAAATATATAGTGTAGTGTCAGTGCAGAATCTTCAGGCAATGTAAACCGGTTGCTTGATGCGAGTACGTCAAAAATAAATTCATTGCCAAAATTTTGTAACGAAAATGCCATTGGCCATGGTATGAAAATACTGTAAACCATGATAAAACAATGTAGCGATATGCCGCGAACAATGTTGTCTGCGTTATTTGCAACATTATAAGCAACATACAAATATAGCTTTAATCAATACCGTAAACTCTGCCAAAGATAAAGTAACGGAAAACGCTACGGACAATGCAGTGTATTGTTGTTGATAATACCGTGGGGAACGGAAACAACTTCATAGACAATGTAGCGAACGACACCACAGAAAATATTGTTGGCAATTTCATGTGCAATTTATGAATGATATGCAAACACCGGTATGGGTGATTTCGCAAACCAAAACAATGGGTGCGCAACGCATTGTAAAATGTTGTCTGCGATGCTAAACGCAATTGCATAAATAATGCGCGGATGATGCCGTAAACAACGGGGCGGGCAAGTTATAAATTGTTTTGTGATGAAGGGGTGCGGCAGAACAAATCAATTGTTCTTTATCAGTATATATCCGTTTTTCGGGAAAGTAAAACTACTTTGAAAAAACTTGATTATACATTTTGTTTTTCATCGGTAGAGAAGTGTAGGGGCGGCTCTACCGACGGTAGAATTCGGTATCGGGGGAGTAGAAGGATGTTTTTCAGGGTTGCAAAACGTTGATAAAACGTTGAAAAAAGGCTGAAAAATTAATGTATGGGATAGAAATTATTTTACGCGCGCGCGTATTTATGATATAATAGGGGCATGGAAGAACTCAGAGCGGTCGTGGCGCGCAATCTGACGGCCTGTCGCAAAGCGGCGGGGCTGACGCAGATGCAGCTTGCGGAAAAACTGAATTATTCGGATAAGGCAGTCTCGAAATGGGAACGCGGGGAAAGTTTGCCGGATGTGGCGGTATTGTGTGAGCTTGCAAAACTGTACGGAGTGACGTTGGATTATCTTGTTGTGCAGCATGCAGATAAGAAGCCGGCGCTGTACGGGAGAGAGAAGCGTCGCACGCGGATCCTTGTGACGGCGATGAGTTGTCTTTTGGTATGGTTTGTTGCGACGTTGGTATTTGCGATGCTGCACATATTCCAGGCGAAGGGAGAAGGACAGTGGCTTTTGTTTATCTGGGCGATTCCGGTGACTTTTATACTGTGCGTGGTATTTTCCGGGATATGGGGAAACAGGTATCACCGTACTTTGAGCGTGTCGGCTCTGATCTGGTCGATTGCATTGGCACTGTTTCTTACGTTGCCATTGCCGAACAGTTGGTTGTTTTTTGTGGTGGCGGCGCCGTTGCAGATCCTTACCGTATTTTGGTTTTTACTGCGGGTGCAAAAGTCAAAATTCAAGTAGGCATTCCGTTGTAAAAGTGCAGGGATTGTGCTATAATGAATAAACGCAGTTTCCTTTTTTCCGTCGGCGGCATATACTGGATAGCAAAAAGGCGGAGGAAGGGAGAATGCAGAAAAACACGGCAGTGATACGGTTGGATGCGATACGGCACAATGCGGAATTATTTTCCGGGCTTGCTGGGGTAAAGAAGCTTTGTGCGGTGGTTAAGGCAGACGCATACGGTCACGGAGCGGCAGCGGTGGCGCAGACTCTGCACAAGACGGCGGATTTTTTTGCGGTGTCTTTGGTGGAAGAAGGTGCGCAGCTTCGTCATGCGGGGACGATGAACGAGATTCTTGTGCTGACGCCTGCTCTTTGTGAAGAAGAGGTTGTGCGCGGAGTTGCGGAAGAGCTAATTTTCACGGTCGGGGATGCAGCGGATTATGAATTGCTTGCGCGAACGTGTGAGAAATACGATCTGACGGCGAGATGTCATATCAAAGCGAATACGGGAATGAATCGTTACGGTTTCGGGTATACGGGATTTTGCAGGTTTTTAAAGAGAAAGCTGAGCGATCGCGTGAACGTGGAAGGTATCTATTCACATTTTTACAGGCCGGACAACGCATTGACATCGCATACGCAGTTTGTTTTGTTTGAAAAATTTTTTAAGGTTGCGGAAACCGCATTCGGCGGATTGATCCGTCATATTGCGGCGACGGGCGGAACATTGGCTTCCTCGGATTATCGGCTGGATATGGTCAGGATCGGGATCGGATTATACGGATATTTGCCCGAAGGATTTGAATTGCCGCAGGGCTTATTGAAGCCTGCCATGCGTATTTACGGACAGGTAGCGGCGGTACGGCGCAGGACATACGGAGGAGCAGGCTATGGTCCTTGCCTTTACGGCGGAAAACTTTTGGGGGTTGTTCGTGCAGGATATGCGGACGGTTTTTTTCGTTCAGGCGGAATAAATAATGTGAACAATCTTTGCATGGATGCTTATTTGACATCGGAATCGTACAAAAAGTATGATAACGTATGCATATTTTCGGATGCGGATGCCTATGCGGCGGCGCATGGCACGATCAGTTATGAAGTGCTGGTCGATGTTGGCAGGCGCGCGGAGAGGGTTTATGTGGAAGGATAAGTCACAATTGCGCAGGGAAATGAAAGAGCGACGTCGGGCGGCGTCGGATCGTGCGTCGCGCGATGCTGAAATTTTCGGGCATTTCTTTTCTCTGCCGAAGGTTATAGATTCGACTAAATTTTTTATTTATATGTCATTCGGGAGCGAAGCGGATACGAGAGCTATCATCGTGGAGCTTTTAAAGCGCGGCAAGGAAGTTTACTTACCGCGTGTGGAAGGCAGGGATATGGTATTTGTGCGTTATACGGGACAGGCCCTGCAAAAGAATGCGTATGGGATCGAAGAGCCTGCGGGAGCGGGTGTAAAGGAAGGGGCCGACGTGATCGTCTTACCGATGTTGGCGGCGGACAGGCAGCTGCACCGATTGGGATACGGAGGCGGGTATTACGATCGTTTTTTGCAAAACGAAAAACATGCGGTAAAAATAGGGATCTGTTATGATTTTCAGCGGACGGACGAGCTGTTTGCACAGGAATATGATATTCCGGCGGATGTACTTGTCACGGACAGAAAAATATACGGAAAAGATAATGCGGAGGAATGGTAATGCAGACACTTAAAAAGATCGGCTGGGAAGTGCTTGAATATTTGCGCCGAGGCTTGACGCCGTTTTTTATAAAGCTGATGTTCGGCATGACGATGTTGGCGGTTTTGTTTATCGAAAACATAGAATTGCGTACGATTTTGGTTGTGCTTTTGGTGGCAGCGGACGGATTCTTGTCGTTTATGCTGATGCGTTCTGCGGGTGAGATGGCATATAAGATGAAGGTTGTCGGTCAGCTTCGGAAGGAGAACAAGCCGACGGGATCGGCAGAAACGGCGGGCGCGTATCGGCCTTGCAAGGAATATCGGACATACAAGGGGATCATAATCGGCATCGTTGCCAGTTTGGTTGCGATCGTGCTGGTGGTGGTATCGGGACTTACGGGCAGTGCAGGTGCGCGTGTTGCGCTGATGTTTGTATGCGGCTGGGCGTATGTGCCGGTCGCGGCAGTGTATATGATCATTTTGAGCAGTACGGGGATGGAAGTGATCCCGGTATCGTCCGTATGGTATTCGTTCATACTGATAGTGATTTTCATTGTACTGTGCGAGATCGGTTATATTTTGGGCGGAAACAAAGAAAAGCTTCGCCAGTTCATGTTGGAGCGCAGTATGCAGTCTGTGGAAAAAGGCAAGGCGGCGAGACTGCAGAATAAGGAGCAGGGACAAGGAGCGAAAAGACGGTGAGGATCATCGGGGGTAAATACAGGGGCAGGGTATTGAGTACGTTCAAGGGGAAGGAAGTCCGGCCGACGTCGGACAGAGCGAAAGAATCGTTGTTCAATATTCTGGCACCGGAAATTTCGGGAGCGAATGTATTGGATCTGTTCTGCGGGAGCGGAAGTATCGGGCTGGAAGCGATATCGCGCGGTGCAGATTTTGTGGTGTTCAACGACATATCGGAAGACAGTCTTGCGATCCTGCGCAAGAATCTTGCGTTGTTGCGGGTGGATGCGAAGGTATACAACCTTGATTACAAGGCGTTGCTGGATCGTCTGGACGTTACTTTTGATATCATATATATTGATCCTCCGTACAAGAGCGGGTACGGGGAAGACGCTTTGAAGCGAGTGGCGCAGCACAAGTTGCTGAATACGGGCGGAGTCGTGGTATTGGAGAGTGACAAGCCGTTTGAAGGCGAAGTGGAAAACCTTGTCAAGTATGACGAACGCAAGTATGGGATAGCGTATCTGACGTTTTTCACACCCGATTGACGGGGCGGAAAGGAGCATAAAAATGAAGAAATGTGTGTTTGCGGGGACATTTGATCCGCCGACGCTCGGGCATAAAGATATCGTGATGAAGAGTCTGGAGCTGTTTGACGAAGTGATTGTCGCGATTCTGATCAATCCGAACAAAAAGCCGCTGTTCACGGTAGAGCAGAGACTTGCGATGTTGCGGAAGGTGTTTGCGGAATACAAAGCGGTCCGTGTTATGTCGTACGACGGTCTGACGGTCGATCTGTTAAAGAGAGAAGGGGTAAAGTTCTATGTGCGCGGTATTCGGAACGGAACGGATTATGACTACGAAGCGCAGCTGAATTTTATCAATGTCGATATGTATAAAGATATGATCACGGTATTTTTTCCGACGCGGCAGGAGTTTCTGCATATCAGTTCGGGGCTTGTCAAAGACGCATTGCGATTCAACAAAAATGTAGACAAGTATATACCGGAGGAGATACGGGGGGATTTGAAGAAATATCTGGAAGAGGCGAACGGAAATGTTTGAAAGAGAAGAACTGATCCCTGCGGCGGAGGAGATACTGGAGCGGCTGCCGTTGCCTGCGGCTCTGAAAAAGGTGAAGGCGGAGCGTGACCGATTGGCATCGGACGTGATCCGCGGGAACACGGATAAATTGTTGTTGATTATCGGGCCTTGTTCGGCGCATGAGAGTAAGCCTGTCCTGGATTATGTAGAGCGGCTGGGAAAGCTGAACGAAAAGGTGCAGGACAAGATCGTGATCGTGCCGCGCATTTATACCAATAAACCGCGCACCAAAGGCGTGGGGTATAAAGGGATGTTTACGCAGCCGGATCCGAAAAGCAAGGAAGATATATTGAAAGGGATTCTGACGATCCGACAGCTGCATATTGACGCGATCGGTGCGAGCGGGCTTTCGGCGGCGGACGAAATGCTGTATCCGGAGAATTATGCGTATGTGGAAGACCTGCTGACGTATATAGCGATCGGTGCGCGGTCGAGTGAAAACCAGATGCACAGGCTTGTATCGAGCGGCATTGAATTGCCGGTCGGGATTAAGAATCCGATGAGCGGCTCCATACCGGTATTGCTGAATTCGATCTATGCGGCGCAGAGCGGCGGGCAGGTATTCAAATACCAGAATTATCAGGTACGGACGAGCGGAAATGAACTTGCGCATGCGGTATTGCGCGGGGCGGTTGACGGATACGGAAACGATATTCCGAATTTCCATTATGAAACGGTCATGAAGGTGATCGAAGGTTATTCCAAGACGGGCCTGAAAAATCCTGCCATCGTGATCGATGCGAATCATTCAAATTCGGGCAAGCAGTATAAACAGCAGATCCGCATTGTGGAGGAAGTGCTGAACAACCGACTGTACGATAAGGATTTCAAAAAATACGTCAAGGGATTCATGATCGAAAGTTTTATCGAAGAGGGTTGTCAGAAAGAAGACGTCGTGTACGGGAAATCGATCACGGATCCGTGCCTTGGCTGGGCGGATACGGAGCGGTTGGTGCTGGACATTGCGGATAAAATTTAAGGGGTTGCGGATATGCAGAGAGTGCAGACAGCGCAGTGTGCGCCGCAAGGGAAAACCGGATATCT
>QAKO01000099.1 GCA_003343765.1 Bacillota bacterium
GTTCAACCCTTCCGAGAAACTGGAAAACGCGCATATTGAGACGAAAAAGATGACGTATTCCTACAATGACGGAGATCTGTATTATTTCATGGACGAGGAATTCAATCTTACGCCGTTGAATCACGAACAGGTAGAAGATGCGCTGCGTTTTATCAAGGAGAACGATCCTGTAACGGTACGTTTTTATAAAGGGTCCGCATTCTCGGTGGAGTGCGAGAATTTTGTGGAGCTGAAGATTGTTTCGGCAGAACCGGGTGTGCGCGGCAATACGGCTACGAACGCGACGAAGAAAGCTGTTCTGGAAACGGGAGCTGAAATTCAGGTGCCTATGTTTGTGGAAGAAGGCGAAACGATCCGTGTCGATACGCGTACGGGCGAATACATGGAACGTGTGAAATAATCGGGAAAAAGAATCGGATACGAGCCGCATGAAAATGCGGCTCGTTGGTTTTCAGGAGAGAACGATGCGAGCAGTCATACAGAGAGTACGGGAAACGACATTGAAGGTTGAAGGAGAACTGATAGCAAAGATTCCATCGGGATTGGCTGTCTATCTGGGCATAGCGCCGTCGGATACGGAAACGGACGCGGCGACAATGGCGAAGAAAATAGCGGCGCTGCGTATATTTGAGGATGCGCAAGGCAAGATGAATCTTTCGATCCGCGATGCGGGCGGAGAGGTGCTTTTGATTTCCCAATTTACTCTGTACGGTGATTGTACGCACGGCAATCGTCCGAGCTTTATCGGGGCAGCCCGCCCGGAGCACGCGAAGCCTTTGTATGAAAAAGTTGCGGAGCTTTTGCGAGCAGAGGGGCTGGCGGTGCAGACCGGTATTTTTGGGGCTGATATGAAGATCGAGCAGTACAATGACGGCCCGGTTACGATTTTATACGAATGCTGAGGTTTTTATGAAGTTTCAATATTTGGGGACGGCGGCGGCAGAAGGTTTTCCTGCAACATTCTGTAATTGTGAAAGTTGCAGGGATGCGCGAAAAAATCTCTCAGTAGAATGGCGTACGCGTTCACAGGCGATCATTGATGATGTGCTTCTGATCGATTTTCCATGCGAGAGCAGTATGCACATGATGCGTTACGGCATCGATCTTTCTGCGGTACGCAATTTATTGGTGACTCATTCACACGGCGATCATTTTTATGCGCAGGAACTCGTGAACCGCGGTTATAAGTTTGCGAGCGGGATCGTAAGTGACCGCCTGGAAATTTATGCGGACAGTGAAGTTCTGGATGTGTATCGGGAAAGTACGCGGCGGGAAATGCGGGATTCGGTGAGCGAAAAGATCGGACTGCATGAAGTATTACCGTTTCAGAAATTTATGGCAGACGGCTACGAAATTTTTTCTTTACCGGCCGTTCATATGGCGGCGGAGAAGGCTTTGCTGTACGGTATTCGGAAAGATAAGACAATTTTGTATCTCAACGATACGGGTATTTTACAGGAAGAGAGTTATATTTTTTTGGCGGAGCAGGGCGTATGCGCTGATTTTGTCAGCATGGATTGTACGTTTGCCGATACGTCTGGCCCTCATTCTTTCAGACATATGGGATTTACCGAAAATTGCATGGTGCGTGAAAAATTGATCGAGTACGGGGTGGCAAAAGCCGATACGAAGTATTGTGTCACGCATTTTTCTCATAACTCGGCACCTTTTCGTGAACGTATGGAACAAAAGGCCAAGGAATACGGCTTTTTAAGCGCACACGACGGCTTGTCTTTTGAGATCTGAACGAGCGTTTTTGTATTTCGGATAAATGAGGGGGATGTGCGAGGAAGAAGCCTGCGGCTGTCGTTTGATTTATTTGATTGATTTATTCAATTAGTTTATTCGATTGATTCATTCTGTAAACTAATTTTATTTTTTTAAATCTACTAGTTGATTTCAAACATGATTTACGCAGGGTGTGCTGCTTTTCAATATTTAGGACTGCTTTTTGATTCTAAACGCAAACGGAACAGACAAAAGCCGCGGAGAACCGCGGCTTGCTAATATTATCCGTTCATAAAGACGGTATGTGTATCGAATTGAACAGGGGGTTATATCATTACAGAGTTTAAGTATTGCGGAAGTGAATTAAGTGAGCATATATAGAAAGCAAGACATCCTTTGGTATATCCAAAGGATGTCTTGCTGTAGAACTATTGTTTGTTGCTGTTTACGCGATAGAGAAGAGCAAACAGCGGAAGATTGAAAGCATAGATGATCGGGAAGATCGCATATTTTAAAATCTGAATGCCCGTGGAGAGGTCTGCCGATCCGAAATAGATCACAAGATAAGCGATCAGCACGATAATAAGAACGATATTGATAAAGATTACCAGACTTGCGGAAAGGTAAGATTTGGATTGCGTTTTGCGGCTGTTTTTTCCGTATCCGTTCAGGAAAAGGAATAGGAATACGCCCAACATGACAAAAGCAAGAACATAGGGGATCACGATGTAAGCGGCTCCGGAATTCAGCACGTTATGCAGACAGTGGTTGATGATGCATTCGGCCAGAGCAACGACAAAGACATAGATCGCCGTGAGCAAAAGAGCGCGTCCCTTATCGAATGTATTTCCGACAGCCTTTGCCATAGTGCGGTTTCTGGAACCGTTTGTGGTCGTGATGCGAAGTCCTTCGTTTTGGGCTTTTTCTTCCACATCATAAAATTCGATATTGCTGGCAGTATTGCCTGCATGGGTAGTGGCAGAGGTGTCATTCTGGGCAGGTTTCGGCTGTTCCGCATAAACAGGTTGCGCTGCATATGTTTGCTGCGCGGGCGCTTCCGATTGGGGTACTTCCTGTGCCTGTGTTACAGATTCGGTCTGGTCCTGCGGATAATCGGTTGCGGCGTATTCGTCATTCTCTTGCTGTTTATGGGTATTGTCGTATAATTTGTTCAATAACTTTTTGTAATTTCTTTCGGCAGGCGACTTATTAGAGTATAACAGTTCGGAAGAAATCGCCCGATTTTCGCTGTACGGATCGCCGTAATTTTGTTGTGCATACGGATCTCCGTACTGTCCCTGCATATACGGGTCGGCATATTGTCCCTGTGCATAGGGATCTGTGTAAGCGTCCTGCGGCGGATAGTTTTGCGCTCCATAAGGGTTAGGAGCTACATCTTGGACGGGTTCTTCCTGTTTAGGTTCCTGCGCTTTTTCGCGGGCTACCTGCGCATAATAATAGGAAGTTGCATCCGTTTCTTCGCCGATGAGTGCTTTATAATTTTCATGGATACGGTTTTTCTCGTCATCCGTCAAAGGCTGAGGTTCGGGCGCCTTTTGAGTCTCTTCTTCCCGATCATCCGGTATAACAGCCTGAGAAATGTCGGAAGAATAATTGGCGGATTGCGCCGCGTTCTGCATTGATGTATGCTCTTCTGTCGCAGTATTCTGCGAATAGGAAGAAAAGTTTTGTTCCTGCGTCTGATTTATGAACGATTGCGCATATGTATCGGATTGAGCCGACTGTTCCTGTACTTCCTGTACAGTTTGCGTTTGTGAAGAATAAGCAGTGCTGTCGGTAGAATGACTGTCGGCAATTTCCGTATCCGTTGCGGCTAAATCGCTTACATTCTCTTCTTGAGCAGAGAAATTGTTCGCATCTTCGAAAGGTTCGCTTCCGGAATCGGACAGTTCCTCAATGTCTTCATCTTTGCCGATTTCTCTGAAATTATGGCTGTCAGGCAATTCGATATCGTCGTTCTCGTCTGAATAAGAGATGGGAACTCGGGATGTGGATTTTTTCAGAATATTAAAATCAACGGATGAGGCAGGGGGAGGATTGGAGAAATCATAGTCACGCTCGGAAATAAGGCTGTCGATGACCGTGCGTGAATATTCCCATTCAGCTCTGTTCTGCTCAACAACGGCTTTACCTTTGTCGGTGATCTGAAAATATTTTCTTCTGCCGCCATTGCTTGCGCCGCCCCAATAGGATGTAACGTAGTCCTGGCTTTCCAGGCGTTTCAAGGCACTGTATAGGGTAGGCTGTTTCAGAGAATACTGGCCTTTGCTTTTCTCCTCGATTTCGTTGATGATCTCGTATCCGTACTTATCTCCGTCGTACAGCGTTCGGAGAATGATAGTATTGATGTGTCCCCGTATCAGATCACTGCTGATAGAGGAGGCGTTATCAGCGGATTCTTTTTCTTTATCATTGGTATTATCTGTATTCATGGATATACCTCCTATCGACAATATTATACAAGATTTGTGCGGATTTGTCAATATTTTCACTTTATTAAATAATCAGATTCTGTATTTGCATAGTATTATGTCAGACAGAATACGCTGATAAAACAAAAAATATTTATCTCGGAACATGGTAGAAAATTTTTTTGAAAGAATGGACAAAAAAACGGAATTGTTGTAAAATAAGTACATACAGATGATTGCAGTCGGAAAAGAAATAATACAGGCCCTATTTGTTCGATTCGGTTCAAAACCGACAAGAATGCGGTCGGTGCGGTTGAAGGATAAGAAGGTACACTGTTTATGAAGGCAGAAAACAAGGAAGAGCGGTCTTTTACATTGCGGAATTATGAAACGGATTTTTTACGTCGGATAAAACCTTCGGCGGTGCTTGGTTTTTTCCAAGAGACGGCGGGGGATCATTCGCAGAAAATGGGAATGGGGTATTCCGATCTGGCGGCGCAGGGATGTTTCTGGGTGCTTTCCAAAATTTACGTTGAATTCGATAGGCGACCGGTATGCGGGGAAACGCTGCTTGTGGAAACGTGGCCGCATGAACCGAATAAGGCGATTTATGAGAGAAGTTTTCGGGTAACAGATCGATACGGGGAAGCGATGCGGGCGTATTCGCGCTGGTGCATTCTTAAGCATAACGGAAGAATCGTTCCTTGTTCGGCGATCGAGCATCCGCAGATCGATTATATTGCGGAAAAGAGCGTGGAGTTTGATGATTGGCGCATTCAGGAAATTACCGATCGTGAAGATCCGTCTTTCACGATCCGCGTGGCGAATTCCGAATATGATTTTAACTACCATGTAAATAATATCAAGTATGCCGATTATATTTTCAACTGTTTTTCGGTCAAGGAGCTGGAAGAAAAAGATTTGCGCGGTTTTCAGATTCATTATGTAAAGCAGTCGCATGAAGGGGATGTTCTGAATTTTTACCGAAAAGAGATCCGGGCGAATGAGTATGTCGTCGAAGGTGTGAAAAACGGGACGGAAACGGTTGTTGCGGCGAGGGTATATTTTCGATAAACTGGAAAACGGATAGGATTATGGAATACAGTATTCAGAGGTCGAGACGGCGAACGTTGGTTATTACGGTTTCGGAAGGAAAAGTTTTTGTCAAGGCGCCGATCGGAATTTCGGATGCGGTAATCGTTTCGTTTGTGGAGAACAAACGCACCTGGATCGAAAAAAAATTACAGGCACAGGAAAATCCGAAATTTTCACAGATCCGCGGCGGTTTAAAAATATTGGATGCAGGGGCGGAAAAGCAAGTTGTGTTCGGTGGGCAGAAAAATTTCGAGACATCGGATACATTTTTTCTGAAAGATTTTCGGGCTGTGCGTAAATATTTTGAAAAAACACGCGGTTGGATATTGACGGAGATGTTATACGAGTTTTCAAAAAAAGTCGGGATGGTTCCGCAAAGTGTTGCTTTGCATGATTTTAAAGCGCGCTGGGGCAGTTGCGATGTGGGAGGAAATATTAAATTAAACTGGCGGCTGACTATGTTGCCTCCGCAGCTTCGCGATTATGTTCTGATCCATGAACTGTGCCATTTAAAAGAAATGAATCATTCGGCGGCGTTTTGGCGGTTGGTTGCGCGGCATTGTCCGAATTACAAAACTTTGCGGAAAGAGCTGAAATCTTATGCTTTCCTTACGTTGCTTTACAGGTCTGCGCAAGTCGCTTAAAACAGCGAGCGGTCTTTGGTGTGCAGACATTTGAAAAATTCAGGCAGAGTGAAAATTATAAAAAAGAAAGGAGAACAAGGGAATCTATGAAAAGAAATATAAAACCTTCGACGTGTCTTGCACCGGTCGCGGCGGTGCTGGTTTCGTGCGGCGATATGGAAAAATCGGATATAGTGACGATTGCTTGGGCCGGAACGGTCAATTCAGAGCCTCCGATGCTCAGCATATCCGTGCGCCGCAGTCGTTATTCTTATGAATTGATCAATAAAACCGGTGAATTTGTCGTAAATCTTGTTGACCGCTCACAATTGGAAACATTGGACGGGTGCGGGGTGGTTTCCGGCAGGGATACAGACAAATTCCAAAAATTCGGTCTGACGAAGCAGGAATGCGAAAAGGTGAAGGCGCCTGCTATCGCGGAATGCCCTGTTTCTTTGGAATGTCGTGTGCGTCAGACGGTGGAGTTGGAAACGCATGTAATGGTTATAGCGGAAATTGTCGGGTCGACCGCGAGGGAAGATTGGCTGGAAGACGGACGGCTGCGCATCCCTGACGGAGAATTGATCGCCTACGTTCAGAACCGTTATGTGCAGACGGGAAGTTCGGTCGGAACTTACGGTTATACGGCGAAAAAGTGAAATTACGCAATACCCCGAAACGCAAATGCGTTTCGGGGTTCTTTAGTTTTGTCGTTTTTATGCAGTAAAATGTGATTATTCATGAATAATTGAAAAAATATGCATAATTATAACATTTATGCAAAATTAAGCAAATATTTATGAATATTTTTAAAAAATGTATTTCAAAATGCTTGACTTATGAAGGGTGTGGGAGTATAATCAATGACAGTAAAACTACAAGGGACGTAATTGTTATGGAAAAGAAAGAGATCAAGAAAGTAGTGCTTGCCTATTCGGGCGGTTTGGACACATCGATCATCATACCCTGGCTGAAAGAGAATTACAACAATTGTGAAGTAATAGCGGTATCTGCGGACGTAGGGCAGGAGAGCGAGTTGGACGGATTGGAAGAGAAGGCGCTCAAGACGGGGGCGTCCAAGCTTTACATTGAAGATCTGCGCAAAGAGTTTATTGAAGATTACATATATCCTACGATGAAAGCGGGAGCGATGTATGAGAATAAATATCTGTTGGGTACGTCCTTTGCGCGTCCTGTGATTGCGAAGAGGATCGTCGAGATAGCGAAGAGAGAGGGTGCGGATGCGATTTGCCATGGCTGTACGGGAAAGGGAAACGATCAGGTTCGGTTTGAACTGACGATCAAGGCATTTGCGCCGGAAATGACGATTATAGCACCTTGGCGTATCTGGGATATCAAGAGCCGTGACGAAGAGATCGACTATGCGGAAGCGCACAATATTCCTTTGAAGATCACGAGGGAGACGAGCTATTCGAAGGATAAGAACCTGTGGCATCTTTCGCACGAAGGGCTGGATCTGGAAGATCCTGCGAACGAGCCGAAGTATGACGAGATTCTGGAGATGGGGGTATCGCCGGAGAAAGCACCCGATCAGCCGACGTATCTTACGCTTACCTTTGAGAAGGGTATTCCTGTGGCGTTGGACGGCAAGAAAATGGGATCGGTCGAACTCATGCACAAGCTCAATGAGATCGGCGGCAAAAACGGTGTCGGAATCATAGACATTGTGGAAAATCGTCTGGTGGGTATGAAGAGCCGCGGGGTATATGAAACGCCGGGCGGCACGATTTTGTATTTTGCGCACGAACAGTTGGAAATGCTTTGCCTGGATAAAGAGACGCAGCATTTCAAACAGCATATAGCGATCAAATTTTCGGAACTTGTTTATAATGGGCAGTGGTTTACGCCTTTGCGCGAAGCGCTCTCGGCATTTGTGGACAAGACGCAGGAAAATGTTTCGGGCGATGTCCGTCTGAAAGTATATAAAGGAAATATTATTCCTGCCGGGATGAAGAGTGAACATTCTCTTTACAGTGAAGAGATCGCGACGTTCGGGGAAGAGGATGTTTATAACCAGTATGATGCGGAAGGATTTATCAATCTGTTCGGTCTGCCTGTGAAAGTCAAGGCGTTGCTGGATGCGAAAAAGCTGAAATAAAATACACGGACGAAGAAGATTTTGTCGGTGTGAAAATTTTTACAAGACATAAGAAATTTGCGGCGATCCGTATCGGCTCGTCGCAAAGTGTATATATGGGCGCGTAAGCGTTGGAAGAAATGGTAAATGTATTTATAGACGGAAAAGAAGGAACAACAGGGCTGAAGATTTTCGAGCGCCTGGGAAAACGGGAAGATATAAAAATAACGGCGCTTCCGGAGGAGCTTCGCAAGGATGCGGCGGCGAGGAAAGAATGCATCAATGCGGCAGATATTGTTTTTTTGTGTCTGCCGGATGCGGCGGCGATCGAGTCGGTTTCGCTCTGTGAAAACGAAAAAGTAAAAATCATAGACGCGTCTACGGCGCACCGAACGGATCGCGGCTGGGCATACGGATTTCCCGAACTGTCAACAGGGCATCGGGAACGGATCGCGCAGGGCAAGCGTGTGGCGGTTCCGGGGTGTCATGCCAGCGGTTTTATTTCGCTCGTGTATCCGTTGATCACTGGCGGGATCGTGGCTCCCGATTATCCGTTTGTGTGCCATTCGGTAACCGGTTACAGCGGGGGCGGAAAAAAGATGATTGCGGAGTATGAGGATCCGCAAAGAAATCAAGAGCTGGATAGTCCGCGCCAGTACGGGATGGGGCAGAAGCACAAGCATCTTCCCGAAATGCAGAAAGTCTGCGGGCTTGCGTTTGCTCCGATTTTCAACCCGATCGTGTCTGATTATTATAGCGGAATGTGTGTAACGGTGCCTCTGTATGCGCGGCTTATGCAGAAAAAAATGAGCGTCAACGACCTTAGAGGTTATTTTACAGAGTACTATGCGTCGCATAATTTCGTTAAAACGTCGCAAGAAACGAAAGGTTTCCTGGCGGCGAATCCGCTGGCCGGAACGAACCGAATGGAGATTTATGTGGACGGAAACGATGAAAGGATCGTTCTTGCTTCTGTGTTTGATAATCTCGGAAAAGGTGCTTCGGGGGCGGCGGTACAGTGCATGAACATTATGCTCGGATTGGATGAGCGCATATCTTTGGAATGAGGGCATGGAGGAGTTATGAAAAAAATACAGGGCGGGGTATGTGCCCCGTTGGGATACAAAGCGAACGGAGTTCATTGCGGGATCCGTAAAAACAAAACCAAAAGGGATCTGTCTTTGATCGTGAGTGAAGTGCGGGCTGCGGCGGCATGCGTATATACGCAGAACTTGGTAAAGGGAGCGCCGATCCATGTAACGAAAAAGCATGTGGCGGATGGGTATGCGCAAGCGATCGTGGTCAACAGCGGCAATGCGAACACGTGCAATGCAGACGGCGAGCAGATTGCGGAAGGAATGTGCGCACTTGTCAGTCAATATACGAAGATCGCGGCGCAGGATGTGATCGTGGCGTCGACGGGCGTGATCGGACAGCCGCTTTCGCTGGATCCGATCGCGGAAGGGATGCCGGCTCTTGTGCAGGGTCTGAACGGGAACGGCAGTGAGTTTGCCGCGCAGGGAATCATGACGACGGATACGGTTTCCAAAGAGATCGCTTATTCGTTTATGCTGGACGGCAAGGAATGCAGGATCGGTGCGATCGGCAAGGGAGTCGGGATGATCAACCCGAACATGGCGACGATGCTGATTTTTGTTACGACGGACGCGGCGATTTCGCCTGCAATGCTGCAGAAGGCGTTGTCGGCGGACGTGAAGGATTCGTTCAATATGGTGAGTGTAGACGGCGATACTTCGACCAACGATATGGTATCTGTACTGGCGAACGGTCTTGCGGGAAATACGTGCATTACGGAAAGCGGGAAAGATTTCACGGCGTTCCGCAAGGCACTCAATAAAGTTACGACCTATTTGTGCCGGAAGATTGCCAAGGACGGAGAGGGTGCAACGAAGCTTCTGGAATGCAAAGTGACGGGCGCAAAGAGTAAGGCGGCGGCAAAGACGGTCGCAAAGAGCGTCATCAAATCCTCATTGTTCAAAGCGGCGATGTTCGGCGCGGATGCGAACTGGGGGCGTGTGCTGTGTGCGATCGGGTATTCGGGCGCAGATGTGGATGTGACGAAAGTCAGTGTGGATTTCAAGAGCCGCGCCGGAGAGATCGCGGTATGCCGCGGCGGAAGCGGGATTGCTTTTTCGGAGGAAGAAGCGAAGAAAGTACTTTCGGAAGACGAGATCGAGATTCTGATCGGGCTTGGCGACGGAAACGGTAAGGCGACGGCCTGGGGCTGTGATCTTACGTATGAGTATGTCAAGATCAACGGGGATTATCGTACCTGAGAAAAAAGAGGAAAGAGAATGGATAAGAAGCAGGACAAGCAGTTCCGCGCAAAAGTTTTGAGTGAGGCGCTGCCTTACATACAGGATTATAACGGAAAGATTGTCGTTGTGAAATACGGCGGCAATGCGATGATCAATCAGGAGCTGAAAATGTCGGTCATGCATGACATTGTGCTTTTGAATCTGATCGGGGTCAAAGTGGTGCTGGTGCATGGCGGCGGGCCGGAAATTTCGGAGATGCTCAAACGTGTGGGGAAGCAGTCGGTGTTTGTGGACGGGCTTCGCTATACGGATGAGGAGACGGCGGAGATCGTGCGCATGGTACTGGCGGGAAAGATCAACAAGTCGCTTGTGAATCTTCTGGAAAGTATCGGCGGCAAGGCGCTGGGACTTTGCGGTATTGACGGGCATATGATGAAATGCTGCAAGGAAAGCGAGAAGCTCGGCTATGTCGGGAAGATCACGCATATGGATACGAAGGTAATAACCGACGCATTGGACGCCGGGTATATTCCCGTTGTTTCTACAGTCGGGTACGACGATGAAGGACATATTTATAATGTGAATGCGGACACGGCGTCGGCGTTTATAGCGGGTGCGTTGAATGCGCAGAGTCTGATTCTCATGACGGATACAAAAGGCGTTCTGCGGGATAAAGACGATGAAAGTTCGCTGATCGAAAAGATCTGTGTGAGCGATATTCCTTCTTTGGTAAAACAGGGGATCATATCGGGCGGAATGATTCCGAAGATTGATTGCTGCCGTGAAGCGATCCGCCGCGGGGTTCATAAAGTATTTATTATAGACGGACGGGTGGAGCATTCCATTCTTGTCGAAATATTGTCGGACGAAGGCATCGGCACGATGTTTGTCGGGAGCGACTAACGATACAGGAGACTGATTTTCGGATCGGTCTCTTTTTTCGGGCAAAAGGAGAAATGAGCCGCAGCCGCGCTGTAAAATGTCGGAGCGGGAAGGCGGGAAAAGAGAAGCAGGGCAGTAAAGTTGCGAAGGAAACGGGGAAGGAATGTGTGCGGATAACAAAAGGTGTGCGCGGCGAAAAGAAAGATTTGGTTCAAAAAGAATTTCCCCAAATATTTGCATTTGGTTGCGAATTATGATAGAATAGATAAAATAGGTAAAATGCGGTCTGGACGGCAGGCGGGCGGAAAGCCGTGAAGAAACGTTGTGTCGGAAAGAAGTCGGGTAAAGAGAAATGAGTTTTGAAGAAATACGGAGCGAGGACAAAAAATATATTTCGAACACATACAACCGTTTTGCGGTGGATTTGGCGCGGGGAGAAGGCGCTACGCTGTATTCGGAAGACGGAAAGAAGTATGTGGATTTCGGAAGCGGCATTGCGGTGAACACATTCGGCGTGAACGATCCGGAGTGGAAAGAAGCGGTCATTTCGCAACTGAACAAGATCCAGCACGCGAGCAATCTGTATTATACGCAGCCGCAGGCGGAGCTGGCGCATATGCTGTGCGAAAAGACGGGTGCGCGGAAGGTATTTTTCTCCAATTCGGGAGCGGAAGCAAACGAGTGTGCGATCAAAGCGGCGCGCAAATATTCGTACGACAAATACGGGGAAGGCAGATTCCGCATCGTGACTTTGAAAAACTCTTTTCACGGCAGGACGATGGCGACGCTGTCTGCGACGGGTCAGGACGTGATGCACAAATATTTCATGCCGTTTCTGGAAGGTTTTTCGTATGCTGACCCGACGTACGAAGGCGTGCGGAAGATGTGTACGCGCGAGACCTGTGCGGTGATGCTGGAGCTGGTGCAGGGCGAAGGCGGAGTGCGTCCGCTGGACATGGAAGAAGTGAAGGAGATCGAAGTTTTCTGTAAGAAAAATGATATTCTTCTGATCATAGACGAAGTACAGACGGGGAACGGCAGAACGGGCAGATTGTATGCTTACGAGCATTACGGGATCGCGCCGGACATTGTATCGACGGCGAAGGGTCTTGCAGGCGGATTGCCGCTCGGTGCTACGATGTTTTTTGAAAAGTGTGAAAACGTATTCGGGGCAGGCGATCACGGATCGACGTTCGGCGGAAATCCCGTGGCGTGCGCGGGGGCGTGCAGTATTCTGCGCAGGCTGGACAAAGTGCTGATGCTGGAAGTACAGGGCAAGAGTGCGTATTTGTTCACGCATCTTGGCAGGATCCGCAATGTTTTGTCCGTGACGGGATTGGGTCTGATGATCGGGTTGGAAACGACGAAAGCGTCGCGGGAAGTTGCGGAGAAGTGTCTGGAGCGCGGCCTGATCGTTCTGACGGCGAAGAACAAAGTGCGGCTGTTGCCGCCGTTGACGGTAAAAAAAGACGAAATAGATTTTGCGTTACAAATATTGAATGAGGTGATATCCGAATGAAACATCTGTTAAAGTTATCCGATCTTTCGACGGAAGAGATCTATGGCATACTGAATCTGGCCGATCAGCTCAAATACGAGCGGAAAAATCATATTGCGCATCCGTACCTGCAAGGGAAGAAATT
>QAKO01000124.1 GCA_003343765.1 Bacillota bacterium
CGCACGACGCGCGCTCCCTCCAGGTTTTCATTCGTGATCTGCGTCAATCTGTCCAGCTTTTTCTGGTTTTTCGCATAATACGGCACAGTCTTGTGCATGATCACCCACAAGACCAATCCCACAAGAACGGATATACCCGTAACCAACAGTCCGATCTGCCAATCTATAACAAAACATAAAACTACCGCCCCGGCAGCTATAAACGGCGCCCTGACAACAAGGCGTATGATCATCGCCACGGCACTCTGCATCTGGTTTACGTCGTTCGTCGTCCGCGTTACCAAAGAAGCCGTCCCGATTTTATCCAGTTCCCGATAACTCAGTGTATTGATATGACGAAATAACGCGTTTCGCACATTCGTGCCGAACCCTTGCGAAGCGATGGACGCACTTCGCTGACAAAATAACGCACACCCGAATCCGACCGCTCCCATCGCCAGCATCACGCCGCCCCCGGCAAGCACATATCCTATACTGCCGCGCTCCGTAATCCCGATATCAATGATGTTCGCCATGACCAACGGAACAAGAAGCTCCAATACCGCCTCGATCCACTTCGAAGCCGCGCCCAATATACAATACCACTTATACTCTTTTAAATAAACAAAATACCTTTTCACGTTCCGGCTCACTTCACAAGTTTTATTCATTATAGTTTTTATTCATTATAGTTTTTATTCATTATATAAGTTTCCCGTTCGAATTGCAAGCGACTTTTAGCCCTGTGCAAGAAAAAACGGCGGAACGGTGCGAAATATTCGCGCCGCTCCGCTGTTTTTATATTTTAAATCAACACATACTTTATTCTATCCGTATACAAACAGAATTCAAAAGGATCTGACAGCATTTTTCAGAAGCCCGAAGCCTACTTACAGCAAAATACAGATGACCCCGCCTTTCCCTTCATTCACAATGCGCGTGACCGCTTTGCGCAATTTGCCGCGCGCATCCTCGGGAACCGTTTTTTCCAGCAATCCTTCCCTCGCCATGTCTTTGAAAGTCTTCCCGAACATATCCGTATTCCAGAGCGCGTCGGGATCCTTTTCGTAACTGTCCACCATGCCTTTCGCGATCTCTTCCCCGCGCGCGGCTTCCCCCGCGATCGGACTGACTTCGCTCTGCACGTCTACTTTGATGACATGGTAAGTACTCGCCTGCGCACGCAATTTGACCCCGCTGCGGGTTCCGCGCCTGAATAATTCGGGAGAACACAACTTCATATCCGTTTCGGAAGGCATACTCACTCCGTAACCGTACTCTTCCGCCCTGCGGAATGCCGAACCGTATTTATCATAAAAAGTCTTTGCTTCCCCCAACGCACGGACATACGCCATAAGACGCAGATCGTCCGTGATTTCAACTCCGCACTCTTCACTCAAAACTTTATAAAACATCCCGTCCTTGGCGGCAAGACAGCATTTGGCGACTCCGCTTGCCGCATCCGTTTCACAGGACTCACAATACACATCCCCTTCGCCAAACGCACTCGAAAGTTTCCCGCAATCACCCATACACTCTACTTTCGGCGTGATTTCACGGATACGTGTCAGTATTTCAGAAACGATTTTGCTTTCCGCAGGCAGCACACGCATCCATTCCGGAAAACAAAAATCCATTCTTCTTACCGGAAACGCCATCAAAAGTTCTGCCATACATCTCTCCGCATCCAGCCCTGCGTGAATATTCCCCGCCACAGCCGGAGCTTTGTATTTTTCAGAAAGAGAAGCGCGCAAGCCTTCGCATTCAGGGGAAACGGGCGCGGCACTGTTGACAAAGACAATAAAAGGCTTACCGCTTTCGCGCAGTCTTTCCGCAAGCGATTCTTCCTGCGCCAGAGTTTCACTCCGCGCATTCGCAAAACTTCCGTCCGTTACGATCAGCACGGCCGCCGTTTTTCCTTCCGTCTCCGCTCCGTGAATCTCCTCCGCCTCGATCTCAAGCTCGCCGTTTTCCGTACGGATACTTCCGCGCGCACAGACATTTTCATCTTCTTCCGCCGCAGAATTCAAAACAGACGACGCAAACGCACGCACAAATTCGCTCTTGCCTGTCCCGTTCGCTCCCGTCACATTCAGGCTGAAATGCCCGCCTGTCCGGGCGCACAAACCTTCGTAAACTTCATTCGACATAAAAAAACAGCCTCCCATATACCAAATACGTTGGATATACGGAAGCTGTTCCTTAGCCCCCGTATCCGCCTGTTACAGTTCAGTATATGAGAGCAGTTTTTGAAAAATGACAAATTTTTTTATTTAGCAAACAGTTCTTTTAAGCAGATTCTTTCTTTCCGTGCGATAACTTCCGCACACTCGTATGATGCTCTTCGCCCGCCAGCAACGCCATAATATTCTTTCTGTGTGCAAACCAGGTAAGAAAACAATCCAGAAGCAACAAAAGAAAAATTACAATCACAAACACTTCCGAAAGTTCCCCTGCATACCGCAGCCAGAACACCACGCCCTGTACCGCCGTCAAAAGAGATACACCCAGCAGCGATCCCATCGAACCCCACTCGCTCGCCCAGATATAAAAGAGCGTCAGAAGCAGGATCGCAAGCACAATAAAGATCATCCACCAATATTCACAGCAAAGAGCAAACGAATACATCCCCAACGTCGATGCGATCCCTTTACCGCCTTTGAACTTCATCGTAACGGGATAAATATGCCCTATGATCACCGATACACCGCAGACATAGCGCGCCAGATCTCCGACCAATACGTCCGTCCCCGCAAAAATATATCCGCGGAATATAAGATGCGCGATCAATAACGGAAGTCCGCCCTTGATCATGTCGCAAAACAACGTCAATGCTCCGATCTTCAAGCCGAACTGACGGCTCATGTTCATCGTACCGGGATTTCCGCTCCCCATCTTGCGGACATCCTTATGCTTGATCTTCGAGATCAGCAACGCAAAATTAAAACAGCCCACAAAATAGGATACGACCGCCATTACAATGAACCAGTACCAAATATCTCTGAATGCGATTTCCATATTATCCTCCGCACTCTCCTGCTTAAACCGTCACGCCCGCGTCATTATCATTGCGGTTGCGTGTCACGATACGTATCGGTGTACCCGAAAAATCAAATGATCGGCGCAATACGTTTTCCAGATACCTTTTGTATGAAAAATGCAAAAGTGTTTCATCGTTCACAAACAATACGAATGTCGGCGGACAAACCGACGGCTGTGAACAGTAATAAACTTTCAGCCGTCTGCCGTTATAGGAGGCAGGTTCGTTCGTGCGCACCGCATCCAAAATGAGATCGTTCAGCGTTCCCGTAGATATGCGACGATTTGCGTTTTCATAAACCGTTTCCGCCACTTTCAGGATCTTTTCCGCCCGCTGCCCCGTCTTTGCCGATACGTACACCGACTTGAAATAATCCATAAAGCTCAGATCAACTTTTAACTTATCTTCAAATTTATTGATCGTATTTGTGTCCTTTTCGATCAGATCCCATTTGTTCATTACGATCACGGAAGGTTTTCCCTGTTCATGAACATACCCCAGGATCTTAACGTCCTGTTCCGTCAGTCCTTCACTGCTGTCCACTACGGCAAGACATACATCCGCTCGGCGTACCGCATCAAAAGCACGCAAAACACTGTAATACTCAACGTCATCCGTCACGTTTTTCTTTTTGCGGATCCCTGCCGTATCGATCAGAAGATATTTCTTTCCGTCCAGTTCAAACGGCGTATCGATCGCATCCCTCGTCGTGCCTGCAATGTTCGTAACGATCGAACGCTCAAATCCGAGCAAACGGTTCACAAGCGAACTCTTGCCTGCATTCGGTTTTCCCACAACCGCTATTTTCAGTCTGTCCGTCTCCTCTTCGTCTCCGCTTTCGAAATGTGCGACCACTTCATCCAATACGTCGCCGATCCCCTGCGAATGCTCCGCCGATACCGCAATCGGTTCACCAAGACCCAATGCATAGTATTCAAACAATTTGTCCTGCGAAAAATTATCTACTTTATTGATCGCAAGCACCACAGGCTTATGGCTGCGGCGCAGCTTTTCCGCCACATCATAGTCGGATGAAGTAAGCTCTTCCTTCCCGTCCAACAACAGAATGATAACTTGCGCCATCTCGATCGCGAGATCTGCCTGGCGCAGGATCTCACGCCACATCGTGTCTTGCGATTTGAGTTCGATACCGCCCGTATCGATCACGGTGAATTTTTTCCCGCGCCATACGGCATCCGCATACAGACGATCCCGCGTCACCCCCGGACGGTTTTCCGTTATCGAGATCTTTCTCCCGACAATTTTATTGAATAATGTGCTTTTGCCGACATTCGGTCTGCCGACGATCGCCACCAAAGGATTTGCCATACACACTCCTGCGCACAATGCGCGCGTCTAACATTCTTCTCTGAATATTATACAGATTTTCCCTTCGTTTGTAAAGAAAAAGCGGCTCGCTTTCGCAAACCGCTCTTTGTTCTCTTTAAAAAAGTCCTAAAATCGCACTCGCTACATACAAAGCAACCGCAATCCAGAATATGATCACCCAGGTCTTCCCGTGTGCGCGCGCAAATGAGTACGCCCCGAACACGATGCCCAACAGCAATGCAATATCCTTGATCAGACGCAATACGTTAAAAAGCATTCCGCTTACATCCACGCCAACCAAAGGAAGTAAATTATCCACAAAAATCAGTACCGCTGCCAAAAGCAACGTAACAAAGCAGCAGATCTTGATAAAATCACGGCGAGCCTGCCCTTCCGTTCTCTGTCTGTTCGACATGTTTTTATTCTCCTTCTTTTTTTCTTTGCAATCGTATTGTACCACTTTCCAAAAGGAATTTCAAGCAAACCAATATATTTTTTTAAAACATTTTCTCAAAAGTTCCGCACTCTTTTTGTCGATTTTTCAAAAGTACGTACCTCGAAATTCATTCTTTGTCAAAAATATAGACCGCATCTTCGCCGTCCGTTTCCGAAAAGCGGACCGCAATTCCTTCCCTGTGCGATGTAGGAACATTTTTACCCGTATAATCCGCTTTGAACGGCAATTCCCTATGCCCGCGGTCTACCAACGACAGAAACTGGATCCGCGCCGGTCTGCCCATCGACATGATCTCCGAAATCGCCGCACGCACCGTTCTGCCCGTATATATCACGTCGTCGCAAATGAGCACCGTTTTTCCGTCTACCCCGAACGATATCTCACTGCCGAAAAACTCCACTTCGCTACCAAGCGACTGCAGATCATCCCGATACAGCGCTATATCAAAAATACCGAGCGGAATATCGCTCCCTTCAATCGAATCCAGACAAGTCTTGATCCGCTGCGCCACGGTAACGCCGCGCGTACGTATTCCGATGATCACAAGATCTTCCACCCCGCCGTTGCGCTCCACGATCTGATGCGCAAGGCGCCGGAATGTATTCGCCATTCCCTCCGCGTCCATCAGCTTGCCTTTCATCTTCATGATCTTTCTCCCAAACTCTTTAGATTTCTCCGCCCTTTTCCAATGTATCGAGCACTTTTTCAAAATAATCCGGGATCGGCGCTTCGAATACCATTCGCTCGCCCGTCCTCGGGTGCGTCAGTCCCAGCCTGTAAGCATGCAAAAGCTGACCGCTCAATTGGAATTTCTGCTTTTTGCTCCCGTAAACCGGATCGCCCACGATCGGATGTCCGATATAACGGCAATGCACACGGATCTGATGCGTCCTGCCCGTTTCCAGCTTAAACCACATCAGCGTGTATCCCCTCACAAATCTTTTCACAACTTCATAATTCGTGGCGGCATACCTGCCTTTCTCCGCCGATACGACCGCCATCTTTATCCGATCCGTCGGATGCCTGCCTATATACGTTTCGATCCTTCCAGAATCGTCCTTGACGATCCCATCGCAAAGCGCAAGATATTCGCGCGAACAGGTTTTATCTGCAATCTGCGCCGACAACGATAAATGCGCGGCATCATTCTTCGCTACCACTAGCAGCCCCGACGTGTCTTTATCGATCCTGTGCACAATCCCGGGACGGATCACCCCGTTGATCGTACTCAGACTTTTCAATCGATACAAAAGCGCGTTTACAAGCGTACCCGTCAGATTTCCGCTCCCTGCATGAACCGTCAGTCCCTGCGGCTTATTGATCACCGCAAGATCGTCATCTTCATAAACAATATCGATCGGAATATCCTGCGGCGTAAGATCCAGCGCCTTAGGTTCAGGCATCGTCACGTCCGCCCTGTCTCCCGCATTGACCGCCTGCGACGCTTTTACCGCCTCACCATTTACAAGCACATTCCCGTCTTCGATCAGCTTCTTCGCCGCCGACCGCGTCATTTTCAGCTCCTGCGCCAAAAAAATATCCAACCGCGCACACGGCTCTCTTGCCGTTATGCTGCATTCTCTATCCATTGTCTTTATCGGAATTCTTACCTTTTTCCTGCGGTACGGCACCCAGATCGTTGTCTGCTCCGCCCGCTCGCTTTACAAGATCTTCCGCCGCCGTTTCCACTTCCTGCTTTTCTTCCTTCTTATCTTTATGCGCACGGAAAATCGCGTCCGTATCCACAAACAAAAGCGCCAGAATAAACATCACGGCTCCCACCGTAATGACTATGTCCGCTATATTGTTGCTGAAACACAGATAATTGCTGTTGATTATAAAACGGAAATCCATGTAGATCAGATCCCGTACTCCGCCCAGAATGCAACGGTCAATCAGATTTCCCGCCGCTCCCGCCATGATCAGCACGAGCGCTGTTTTCAAAAAACGACGCTTTTTGTTCAGCTTGATAATAAATACCAACAAAACTACGATCGCCACGGACGTCAATGCAATAAATACGGGCAATGCCCACGGCGTATCCGATCCGATTCCGAATGACATTCCCTTGTTGATCAGCGTATCAATTCCAAATACCTTTCCAAGCCAGTACCTGACCGGCTCGTTCACATCCACCAGCGCAAATGCCGCCGCCTTCGTGACCTGATCCGCCAAAACCAAAAGTAAAAATACAATTGCGTATACCATAAATTCTTCCTGCTTTTTTATTGGATAGGCTCAGTCATCCATAAGCCCAAGATTGCGGCAAAGTTTTTCAAGATCCAGTTCTCCCTTCGGATTGATTACATCGTCCAGGTTGAACCC
>QAKO01000027.1 GCA_003343765.1 Bacillota bacterium
ATCTCTCGTCACTTCATATGCCATCAGCAATGAAATTTCTTCTGCCAGTTCACGAAAATCCTTTGTGCTTGTATTCTTGTCACGCAACATGGTTACCTTGTGCTGTACCAGCGGATGATCCATAACAAATACTTTTGCCATCGTAAATTATCTCCCGTATATCTTTTATTTTTTGCTGCAATATTTTTCTTCTATTGCCGTAATTTTATCAATCCGACGCTGATGCCTGCCGCCCTCAAATCCGGTATTCAAAAATGTTTCCACAATCTCCAGCATAAGGCCTTCCCCTATGATTTTTTGCCCGAACGCAAGCATATTGGCATCATTATGAAGACGCGTATATTTCGCCGAGTACGTATCATGACAATGCGCACAACGTATCCCCGGAACCTTGTTCGCCACGATCGAAATACCGATCCCCGTGCTGCATATCACTATGCCGCGGTCACACTCACCTACCGCAACCGCCTCCGCTGCAGGTAAAGCAAAATCGGGATAATCGCACGAGTCGCTCGTATAAGTACCAAAATCCTTCACTTCGTACCCTTTTTCTTCCAGATATTTCAAAAGCGCTTTTTTTAATTCAAGTCCGCCATGATCGTTTGCAACCGCAATTTTCATTTTCTCTTTCTCCTGTCTGTTGTATTAGAATGCTGCGCCGCTTTCAGCGCTGAAATATTTCGTAATTACGATTTTGACAGCTTTTTCAATCATTTCAGCCGTCCGCTTATACACCTCTATGCTTCCGCCATAAGGATCCGGAATTTCAAATCCCGCAATTTCCGATATGCTGTATACGTTGGAAAATCCGTTCAGTAATTCTTTTTGCCCGTCGGTCATGCAAATCACAAGATAACTGTTTTCAATCATCTTATGTTTTAACTGCCGCGGTTTGAATTTTGAAAAATCGATACCAAGTTCTGTAAGACACTGTGCGCTACGTTCACTGATACAGGAACTGCCCTCTGCAAAAATTCCCGCAGAAGCTGTATCTACAAACTTTATTTTACGCTTCTTTATTTCCGAACGAAAAATCGCTTCCGCCATCGGACTGCGGCATGTGTTTCCCGTGCATACGAATAAAACTTTCTTTCTCTTCATTTTATTCACCCGCGCAAGCTTTGTTCATCCGATTGAGAACTCCTGCCATTACGCCGCCTGTTTCCTGCGGTCTGACAGCCACTATCACATCCGCGACTTTCTCTCCCTGCCGAAGCAAGCTGTAAAGCCTGCTCGCCATCTCTTCCGGCGTTCTTCCGAGATCCAGCACATTTTCGGGTGAAAACATCTCCGCGTACTTGCTTTCGCAAAGGACATACACCCTGTTTCCCTGCTTTTTCAGATCTGCAAATGTAGCGACAGCTGCTTTCGGATCATCAAAAAGGCACGTTTTACACTTGGGCGCGTAATGCTTATATTTCATCCCGGGCGAACGAACCTGTTCGCCTTCTTTCGGAACATATACTTCACATCTTCCGACCGCACGTTCTATCATTTCTCTGGAAACAAGCCCCTGACGCAAAACAACAGGATAATCGCCTGTTACGTCACACACAGTACTCTCTATACCTCCGGAACACGCGCCTCCGTCTAAAATCAAAGGGATTTTCCCGTTCAGATCATAATACACGTGCTCCGCTGAAACCGGGCTGACATGCTTTGAAATATTGGCGGAAGGCGCCGCTATCGGTAAATCTACAAACCGCAAAAAAGCCTGCGCGTCGGGATGTGAAGGAACACGCACCGCCAAAGTATCCAGTCCGCAGGATACCCTTCCGCTTACCTTCCCTTTGCTTCGGTACACAAGTGTCAACGGCCCCGGCAAAAAAGTCTTCCGTAAAATTTTTGCGTATGGCTTATCATCGTAAACCAACGAATCCAGATCATAATCAAGGTGCACGTGAACGATCAGCGGGTTGTCCTGCGGTCTGCCCTTGATCCGATAAATATTTTCAACCGCCGCGTCAGACCGCGCATCCGCCCCAAGCCCGTATACCGTCTCCGTCGGAAAGGCAACCGCTCCGCCTGATAACAGAATTTTTTTCGCCTCAGCCAAAGACTCACGCGTAATCCCGCTTATAACCGTTTCCATTTTTATACCCCGTCCGGAGGCATTTCATCCGGATCAAACGGCGGAATATCGTCGTCATCGGGATAATCGGGATAATCCGGATCATCTTCTCCGTATCCCAAATCATCCGACCCAGGCAAATCCTGCGAACCGTCCCGATACTCTGCAGTACCTTTTTCTATCTCTTGCAAAGCCTCATCATAGTCATCCCCGTCGTTGCCGCGGTCTCTCGGATCCGCTTCACCCGGCTCATCCGGCAAGAACCCGGGCGGAGGGTTTACATAACGAACCTGATCGCCCCTGAACCTGAGCTTTACTCTTCCCAACTCACCGTTACGGTGCTTTGCTATGATAAGGTCTGCCGCATCTTTGATGATCTTGCCGCTCTTAATCTCTTCTTCCGTCGCCGCAACATCCGGTCTGTGGATAAACATAACAATGTCTGCGTCCTGTTCGATAGCACCCGATTCACGCAAGTCCGACAGCTGCGGTTCTTCCTTCGAGGAGATCCTTCGCAACTGTGACAAAGCCAAAACAGGCACGTCGAGTTCCTTTGCCATGATCTTCAGGTTACGGGTGATCGATGAAATTTCCTGTTGACGGTTTTCTTCCGCCCTGCGCTCCCCGCTTCCCATCAGCTGGATATAGTCGATCATGATAATATCCAGTCCCTCTTTTCTGGATTTCAGACGTCTGCACTTGGACAGAATTTCCGCCGGAGTGATTTTCGACGAATCATCAATATAGATTTTCGCTTTTTTCAGATCTGCACTCGCTTTCCAAAGTTTTTTCCAGTCCGACTGCGTCAGTTCACCTGAAAGCGCTTTGGACATACTCACCCTTGCATACGAACACAGCAGACGCTGCGCCAGCTGGATACGCGGCATTTCCAGAGAGAAAACCGCACAGACACGGTTATCGCACAACGCCGCATGTTCGATAATGTTCATGCCGATCGTGGTCTTTCCGACACCCGGACGCGCCGCCAATACGATAAAGTCCGATTTCTGAAGACCGTTTGTCATCTTATCAAGCTTTGTAAAACCTGTATTGACTCCGCGCAAAGCATTTTTATCGGTGGAAATGACCTCAAATTTATTCAATACCTGGTCATAACTGTCATCTTCGCGCATATCGATCAGCGTGGAGGTATCCATTGTTCTCGAAATATCGAAAACCTGTTTTTCTGCAAACGCTATACTGTCCGCTGCATCCGTTCCGCTCATCGATTCCTCTATGATCTTTTGCGAAGATCGGATCAGCCTGCGATGTACGCTGTCGCGTTTGACTATATCAAAATAAGTCTTATAATTTGCTGCCGAAGGCATGATTCTGGCAAGATCGGTCAGATATGTGATCCCGCCCGCTTTCTCCAATGTCTTATCGTTCTCCAGCTGATCGGCGAGCGTAACAATATCGACAGGCTTGCGGGCATTGAATGTTGCTTTCATCGCACCGATGATCAACTTATGCGATTCCTGATAAAAATCATCTTCCGATAATTTATCCAGTATATCCGTAAGTATATCGTTGTCGATCAGCAAACAGCCGAGCAGCGCCTGTTCCGCTTCCAGATTGTTAGGCAAAACATTTGTCTTGGTTGCCATGATCATTTCTCCCGCGGCTTAAACCGCTGTCTTTTTCCTGAGTGACTTCTTTTCTTTAAAACGCTTCCCTGTCTTTCGGAACAGCTGCGCCAGATCATCCGCAGATCCGCCTTCCAAATTCTCTTTCGGAACGATCAGGGCCTGCGTCTTTCCGATGTACACATAAAACAAATCTTTCCGCTCGTAAATCCCGGCAATCTGTTCATACGGGATCTCATATTCTTCTTCACGGTCTCCCGCTTTTAACTTCAAAGTCACCGAATTTTCATCAAAACAAAAAAACTGCTGCGTTTTAAAAAAATTCGCGTTGGCGCGCACTCGCTTTTCCGCTTTTGATTTCTGCAGAGCCTGCATTGCAAACGGCATAATGACCGCTACCGCAAACAAGGCTCCTGCACCGACAAACAGAATACTGTTGCCGCTCAGACCTCCGAACACACAAAGCACGATCCCTATCCCGAAAAACAGGATCGGATACGCGAATGACTGCGCTCCGCGTGCCACAAATAGGTGGAACACGCAGAAACGCTTGTATTCTTCAAGATCATTTTTGTATTGACACCGTATCATATCAGGACAACGATTCAAATTGCGCCAGCGTTTCGCGGAATTCTTTCATCGCCGCGTCAAACGCATCGCGTTTTGTCAGATCTATCCCCGCCAGCTTCAGAAGTTCAACAGGGCTGTCGCTTCCGCCGGACGAAAGAAATTTCTTGTAATCACGGACTGCCGTCTCGCCCTCTTTCAGAATACGGCCGACGATCGAAATGGCACTGATGATTCCCGTAGCATACTTGTATACGTAGAATGACGTATAAAAATGAGGGATCCTTGACCATTCATAAGAGATTTCCTTGTCATGCACGATCGCATCGCCATAATACTGTCTGTTCAGATCCAGATAAATTTTATTGCAATATTCCGCCGTCAAAGGAGTTCCTTTTTCCGCAGCATCGTGCGCAAGGTATTCAAATTCGGCAAACATAGTCTGCCTGTGCAATGTCGTACGCACGGTATCCAGGAAATAATTGAGCAGATACTTCTTCATTTTCAGATCGCTCGTCTGCCCGAGAATATACTTCAGCAACAAAACTTCGTTGACCGTGCTGGCTACTTCCGCTACAAAAATCCTGTAGTCCGCTTTCGCATACGGCTGATTTTCGTTCGAAAAATATGTGTGCAGCGAATGCCCCATTTCATGCGCAATCGTAAAGATATCGTGCGTCGTCTTCTGATAGTTCAAAAGCACAAACGGGTGCAATCCGTACATTCCCGTACTGTACGCGCCGCTTCTCTTGCCTGCCGTCTCACAGACATCCACCCAGCGTTCATCAAAGCCCTTTCTCAGCAGAGAACAATATTCCTCTCCCAAAGGTGCCAGCCCTTTCACAACAAGGTCGCAGGCTTCTTCATAGGAAAGCTTAAGATCTGAATCCTCCACCAACGGCGCATATATATCATACATATGCTGTTCCTCGAGTCCGAGAATCTTTTTCCGCAATGCGATATAGTCATGCATATCCTTCAGATTCTCATGAACCGAAGAAATAAGATTTTCATAGACGACGGCCGAAACATCCTCTCCGTCCAGTGCCTGTTCCAGGCAAGAATTATAGCCGCGCGCCCTGCACAAAAATACGTCCTTTAAAACGTTCCCGTAGTACGTTGCCGCAATCGTATTGGACAAACCGATATAGGCTGAATAATATGTCTCAAATGCCTTTTGGCGAAGTTCTCTGTCTGTCCCATGCAACAGCACACTGTATGTGCCGTGGGTCAGGCTGATTTTTTCACCGTTTTTATCTTCCACTTCTCCAAGCTTGATATCCGCATTGTCGATCATGGAAAAAACATTCCGGAACTGCGCGTACATTTCACCGCCGGATGCCAGCAGCTTTTCTTCCGACGCCGAAAGTATGTGCTTCTTGCTACGGATCAATTGCCGCAGAAAATAGTCATAATCTTTGAGCCGTTCGTCTTTGCAAAAACTTTCCAGCGTTTCATCGCTCAAAGCTGTCAGCTCCGGCTCCACAAATGACGTTGCGGAAGAAAATTTTACATACAGCGACATAGCACGCGCCTGCATGGAAGTATAAGCTGCGATCCTTGAATCCTCATCATGGCGCATATGCGCATACAAGTAGAGCCGCTCAACTTTTTTCCCCGTTTCTTCCGAACATTTGCAATATTCTGCAAATTTCTCCGCTGTGGTCAATTTCCCCTCGAATCTGCTGAAATCGAGCATCTTCTCCGCTTCCGAATAGCATTCTTCCCAAGCTTCATCCGAAGGGAAAATATCCTCCGTTTTCCATATATATTTATTTTCGACTTCCTTTCTTTCCATACTACATCTCCAGAATATCAGTTTTTGTTACTGTGTATCGGTGCAGGAATCCTGCCGCCGCGCAAAATAAACCGCGAGCTGTCCGTCGTATTGACAGGCATGATCGGAGCCCGCCCAAGCAATCCGCCAAACTCGACGCTGTCACCGACATCTTTTCCCGGCACGGGAATCACGCGGACTGCCGTTGTTTTGTTATTGATCATACCGATCGCCGCTTCGTCTGCAATAATTGCGCTGATCGTCGTTGCGGGCGTTTTCCCGGGAATTGCGATCATATCCAATCCGACAGAACAGACCGCCGTCATGGCTTCCAGTTTGTCGATATTCAACAATCCCTTTTCCGCCGCATGGATCATGCCTATATCTTCGCTGACCGGTATAAATGCCCCCGACAAGCCGCCTACATGGGAACTTGCCATAACGCCGCCCTTTTTCACCGCATCGTTCAGCATGGCGAGCGCCGCCGTCGTACCGTGTCCGCCCACACATTCCAGTCCGAGCTCTTCGAGAATATGTGCGACCGAATCTCCCATCACGGGAGTCGGCGCCAGCGACAGATCCACGATGCCGAATTCCGCATTCAAACGCTTTGCCGCTTCTTTGGCGATCAGCTGTCCCGCTCGCGTAATTTTGAATGCCGTTTTCTTGATCGTTTCCGCCGCATCGTTCAGATTTGCGTCCGGAATATTTTCCAATGCGTGTTTGACAACACCCGGCCCCGATACGCCTACGTTAATGACCGTGCCGCTTTCTCCGACCCCGTGGAATGCTCCCGCCATAAACGGATTGTCCTCCACGGCATTCGCAAAGACGACCAGCTTTGCACAGCCCAAGCCGTCCTGTTCCTTTGTCAGTTCCGCCGTCTTTTTCACGACTTCACCCATGAGTTTGACGGCATCCATGTTGATCCCGGACTTGCTCGAACCGATATTCACCGACGAACAGATGCGTTCCGTCGAAGCAAGCAACTCCGGAATTCCCTCGATAAATATCTTTTCATAATCCGCCGTACCTTTGTGTACGAGCGCAGAATATCCGCCCAGAAAATCGATCCCCAGCTCTTTCGCAGCCTTGTCCAATGCTTTCCCGATCAATCCTGCTTTCTGCGGAAACGGTGCCGCGATCAGGCTTACCGGTGTGACCGAAACTCTCTTGTTTACGATCGGGATACCGTATTCACCCGAAAGCTGCTCCGCTACTTTTACGATGTTTTTCGCTTTCACACAGACCGTTTCATATACGTTCTGCGCTGTCTTTTCCGCCGTCGCCCCGATGCACGGAAACAACGATATGCCCATTGTGATCGTTCGGATATCGAGATGCTCCCTCTCGATCATGTCAATGGTTTCCAATACTTCAAACTTGTTAAACATTTCTTCGGTCCTTCTCAGATATTGTGCATGGCATTGAAAATCGCTTCATGCTGCATACGGATCGACATGCCGATCTGCCGCCCGAGCTCTTCACATTCTTTCGCAAGCTCTGAAAGCTCCATTTTCAGATCACTGATATCCACCAGCATGATCATCGCAAAATAATCCTGCAAAAGAGTCTGACTGATATCCTCGACGTTCACGCCCCTTTCCGCAAGAAAACTGCTGACTTTCGCAATAATACCGATCTTGTCCTTTCCCGTCACTGTTACTACTGCACGCATTATTTCACTTCTCCTATCCGCAGCGGTTTACGGTTGGAATCTTCTTTCTCTTTCTCCGCCGCAAAATTTTCATCATGTCCCACAATTTCATATTCTATGATCACGTTTCCCTGCGTAAGATAGCACACTTCATCCCCCTTCTGAAACTCGGGCAACGGCTTTTCTTTATCACAGTAAATCTTTCTGTCCATGTACTCCGATTTTTTCTTGCTCCATTCGGAAAAAATCAGAACATAAAAATCCACTCCGTCACGCAATTCCGGCTCTTCATACCGCAAAAAAATGCTGTTGTTCACCTGCTTCATCCCCACAGAAACATAACTGATCAGTTTATAGTACCTGCGCGCCCGATGAAATTTTATTCCCATAAAAACATACGCGAACACAACATAAATGCAGCTTACCACGCTCACGATCACTTGCGGCACAGGCTGCAAAGGATCCTCATACGGCAACGACATAAAATAAACAAGACAAGCAACGCAGATAACAACGAAAAAAAGCGTAACGCCCAAAAAACCACGCAAAATGTTTCTCTGCTGTTTGTATGCCGAAATCAGGTCATTATCATTAAAAACTATCGTCATGTAAAATTTTTCTCCCGATTTATTTCGTAATAAATAACACGCCAAGCGTATTTCTCCCGCAATGGCTCGTTATGATACTGCCCGCAACCGTCTCGTCGATCTCTTCAAAGTCAAAGAGCTCTTCCACCATCGACTTCGCCAATTCTACCAGTTCGGGATCCGCATTGCTGTGCGTCACAAAACAACGGCGTTTGTCATAAGAAGGATATTCTGCCACAAGGTCATTGATGTAATTGCGGATACATCTGGACATTTTTCCGATATATTTCTTTTTCGGATACAGTTCCCCGTCCTTCATATCGATCAGAGGATGGATCGACAACACTTTCGCACCGTAATAAGAAAGCGTCGAACAGCGGCCGCCTTTATAAAGATACAACAAAGTATCCGGAACAAAGGACGTGTTGACTTTTTCGCGCAGAGACATGATCTCGTCATAGATCTCCTTCGCTGATTTACCTTCGTCCCGCAGATCGCATGCCTTCATGACCAGCAAACCTTGCCCCGTCGAGAGTGCGTGCGAATCGACAACCAACACTTTTCCGTCAAACTGCTTTGCCGCTGCCGCCGCAAATCCGTGTGAACCGCTGGCTTTGGAAGAAATGTTAAAGTGTATGACCGTCTTTCCCGCGTCCGTAAACTGTTTGAAAAACTCGGTATATTCTTCCGTACTCGGCGCAGCCGTTTTCGGAAGTTCGCCCGTCTCATCAAAATGACGGAAAATATCCGCAGGCATGATGTCCACTCCGTCCTTATACGTGTGCGCCCCGAGAATAACGCTCAGACGCATCAAACTGATCCCGTTTTTTTCGAGCTGCTCTTCACTCAGATCACAGGTACTGTCAGATGTGATTACGATATCGCTCATATTCCGCTTACTCCTTTTTCCGTTATCCGAATTGAAAAAACCCGAAAACGGCGGTCAATATTTTTTTATGTTTCAACGACCAATCGGTCACGACCCCGACAATACTGCTCATCGGTATCGGGCCGAACGATCGGCTGTCGCTGCTCACACTGCGATGATCTCCCATTACATAGACCATTCCTTCGGGAACCACTATGCAGCCGTCAACAATATAATATTCCTGCTCACCGGGAGCCGGAAGCGTTTGCGTCCACACCTCTCCCAGATACGGTTCCTCAACAACCTCGAAAGATTCTTCCCCCGCGTTTTTACGATATAAAACGCCGTTCTGCGCCTTGATCGTATCCCCCGGCAGTCCGATGACCCTCTTGATCAGTTCGCTGTTGTTGCTGATACTCGGCGTTGCATGAAATACAATGATATCGCCATGCGCCGGCCGATCCAGCGTGTTGACAAACAGATAATCGCCGCCATGGTATTTTCCGTCCGACCCCATTACCCCGCCGTATAAAGTCGGCTCCATCGACGACCCGTTTACCTGGACGCCGATCAATACATTTGTAAAAACGAAAATAAAGATCGCGAAAACCGCCAGCAATACCGCAAAAAAACGAACGGTTGACATTGTCTCCCGCTGCGGATACCGCCGATTTTCTATCAGTTCTTTATAATTCGTACGCTCACTCATCGGATACCGCCTTTTGCTTGACTGCCTTCAAAAATTCCGGATACGACAACATCACGACCCTGCCGCATTTATCGCATTTGATCTTATAATCCGCTCCCGTGCGGATCACCGTCCAGATATTCCCGCCGCAAGGATGCTTCTTCTTCGTGATAACCTTATCTCCTAATGAGTATACCATATTTTTTACCTTATAAAAAGTAAATTCTGTGAAATTTTTAAATCCAAAGCAAATTATTCAGACAAAACGGCTCATCCGAAGAAAATGAAACGGAAACGGCGTCCGAAAACTGCAAAAGCGCTTTGTTTTCTTCCGTTTTGAAATCTTTCGGAGAAAGCACCCGATCTGCCCAGTATTCTCCGCCCGTTACTTTCAGGTTGCAATAATATTTCTCCGAAACACCGTTCTTTGCAGCAAGTATACAGAGCCGGATAATATTCGACTCTGCACTGTAAAGATCCATCTTCAGCAATGCGTTTTGCTCCGGCCTGTATTTCGGATCATTGATACGATAAAGCCGAAGCCCGTAAGAAGAATAGATTCCGCAAATCCCGAACGGCCCGTCAATCATCGAAAGAGGCGGCACACTGCTGTCCAGAAAACAATCCGCAAGTACATTTTTGTCCATCTTATCAAGAACAAAACTGTCAAATTTATTGACACTGCTGTACAAAATCCGGTTTTTATCCGTCAT
>QAKO01000125.1 GCA_003343765.1 Bacillota bacterium
TGGCGAATTTATGCTCCGATTGTAAACACTCCGCAGTTCAAAAATTTTTCTCGTTACACGGCGCTTCCTATTGGTTGTGTGGAGGAAAAAGAAGATGGGGACTTTGTTGTATATGGCAAGAAATTTGCAAGAAAATGGTAAAAAGTGAAAAAACATATTTTTAAGGCGAAACTTAAAAGGCTTATAAATTTGGGTTTTCCCTTTCGTAGAAAGGGAAGTGCTTGTCAAAAATAAAAAAATGAGTAATCTGCGTAATAGAACTCGCTCGTACAGAGCGTCAAAACGTAGCTCGACTGTGAACAACGGTCGGGCTTTTTCTATGTCCGAACAGGGCAAAAAATCCGAGCTTGTCCCATTAGGGCAACTCAAAAAATAATTTGACGGAGGTGATAAAAGGAAAAGAGAAGGCGAAGCCTACAGCCTTAAAACGCAGGCAAACAACAACTGAATATAAGGGGAAGAAGTTGGGTTGTCACAAATAGCGAGGAACGTATTTGGCTTGCCAAATACCGAGCGAAAACGCTCGCCTCGTTAGGGGAGATCCCCTAAGACCCCGACAAAAAATGAACGTAAGGAGGAAAATGTATCGAAAACAGAATAAGAAAATTTGCGTACAATTTTCGGGCAAGCGAGCAAGAGAAAGACTTAATAGACAAGGCGATTGTAACAAGCGGACTTTCTATGACGGAGTTTGTCATTCGGGCAATTATTGAAAAACCCATTATAGTAGTAGATAAGGGTGGGGAAATTTTAGCTGAACTCAAGCGGCAGGGAAACAATCTCAATCAAGCGGTTAAGAATCATTATGGAAGTGTTTAGTTCTATGGTGATAGAAGATTTGGATTTTTCAAAACCTATAAAACATTCAAGCTTAGTGGATATTATTGTCAAGAAGATCGTTGCAAACACAACACAAGATTTTAATTGGTATCTCAATGTTCTTCCAAGAGAAGAAGGAAACGAGGACAGGGATTATAAAAAAATAGTGGAAATTCGTATCGGTTATGAGGAAGCTAAAAAGTTTAGGAAAAACCGTGGCGCAATACTTAGAGAAAACCAATGGAAAGATTTAGTCGTTAGAATTATGGCGTAGAAAATAAGGCATACGAGTCATATCGTGTGCTTTTAATTATGTAGCCCCGCAGATAAAATGCGGGGCTACATAATTAGATGAGTTGGTATAAGAATACAGAAATATTTTTTTTGATAAAGAAAATTAGTGTTTAAAAAAATACCTTTGGTTAAATTTAGCAAGGACTTTGCTACCGTTTACATAATAAAAAAATTGAAAAAAAAGTATTATTTATTTGCCTTATTTAATTCCCTATATTTTTTTGGTGAAACAAGTCTGTATTTTTTAAAAACATTCGAAAAATAAAATTGATTTGAAAAGCCAACCATTTGAGATATTTGATTGATTGTTAGATTGGTTTTTTCTAATAATTCAGTAGCTTTTTGAATCCTGTGCATCGATAGGTATTCTGTAAAAGTGCTACCCATTTTTTCATGAAAAATTTTAGAAAAATAACTTTCATTTAAATGTAAAGATTGACAAATATCTGAAATTGTTAAATTTTGATCATATTTTGTTTCAACGAGATTAAGAGCTTTTAATAAATAGTTGTTGCTATAAGTAGTATTAATGGTATTATGTAATGAATGATTAGATTCTTTTTTTAATAAATACAGGATTTCATAAAAAATAGAAAGGGATTTAAAATTAAAAGCGTTGTCAGAGTTGTCACTAAGTATAAAAGTTTTAAAGAATTCAACAATTTTTTCCGAATGAATTATTTTCGTGATTGAGTTTTGAGAATAATCCAATTCTTCAACGTAAGATTTTGCGTTTAATCCACCAAAATTTATCCAAATATAGGACCAAGGATTATTGATATCTTGGAAATATTGTACAGGAATATTGGGGGGAATAATAAAAACATTATTTTCTTGAATTTCATGAATGTAATTATTAATTTTTACATAACCTTTTCCATCTAACACATAATGCATAATATAGTATGGATAACTTTGATTAATAACTTTCAATGAATTTGTAAATTGTTCAAAGCCGCAATCAAAGAGTACAATATCGTTATTGTTTGTAGAATTTACATGAAAATAGTACATATTGTCTCTTAAAACAATGGAATTTAAAAAATCTTTATTCATAAAAAAATTATAACAAAAAATTTTTTTCTTGTAAACAAATTATATACTTATTTTATAAAATATATATTTTTCTTTTATTTATAGATACAAATTAGGTTAAAAAAACAAAAAAATTATATACTTTGGCGATAAAAAAGTATGGCAATATTAAATAGATTTGTTATAATGTAGGAGCGAATTTAAAAAGGAGATAATGTTATGAAAAAATTTTTAATGTTTGTTTTAGCTTTTGTGTTTTTGTTCACAGCAGTAGCTTGCGCCTCCGAAACAGGTTCTGATGAACCGATCAATGTAGATATAGATAAAAATACAGAAGCTACGATTAAAGTGGCTATATTGTCTGATAGCGGTGAAGAAATGATGTTTAAATCCGCTATAGAACAATTTAACAAAACTTATCCTAAAATTACTGTAAAATTAGAAAAAGTATCAAGTTATGAGCAGAAAATTATGAGTATGATAAATTCAGGTGAAAGTTACGATGTTTTACATACTCCTGACAATATGGTTTCATATTTTGCTGCGGAAGAAATTTTGGTAAATTTAGAACCTTATATTAAAGCACAAGGTTTTGATAGAAGTCTTTATTTTGACTCCATGATTAAGCTTGGGCAAAATAATTTTAACGGTGATCAATACATGTTGCCGCGTGAATATAGTAAAATCGTGACTTATTGGAACAAGGGTCTTTTTGATCAATATAACATTACGAAAAGACCTACAGAAGATTGGACATGGGAAGATTTTTTAGCGGTGTGTAAAGAGGCAAAGGAAAAAATGCCTTCTAATTATATTGCTTTGGACGCATCTATGGAGTATGCTATTCTGAATTATGCGATTTTAGCATCGAATGGCGTAGATACTTATTTAAATGAAGATCATAAATTAATTGAAGATACTTCTAAGATAGCTGCCGGAATGGAAATGGCAAATGAGGTTGTATCAAACGGATATTGCTTTAAACCTGAGATTTATTCGAAGGGGGATTTTTTCAGAAAAACCGCAGCAATGACATTTGATGTAAGACCTGCGTTTAGTAATTATGCGGATCCGAGTATGGCAAATGACTTTGAAGTTGTTCCGTTTCCTTCCATTGGAGATGATCCTAAAATACCGGCTGGTACTTCCGGGTTTGGTATATATACAGGTTCTAAAAATAAAAATGTTGCATGGGCATTTATTAATTTTATTATGAGTGAGGAAGGGCAATTAACATTATCAAAGACAGGAAATATAGTTCCGATATTGAAATCTTTGGCGGAAGATCCGAATGCGGAATGGAGAAAGTTAAAGAACGGTGTTGGCAGAGAAATAAATAATGATGTGTTTATAATGCATTCAGATAGAGATGTTGTAAGCAAATATTTCGGTAATATTCCCGGAGCAAGTTTTCCTTTGTTTAGAAGCAGTTGGAGTGATTTCTGTTCGGATATTCTGAATGGCAGAAAAACAATAGCTGTGGCATTAAATAATTTAAGAGTAAGTATAGAAGGTATTCATAAATCGTATCCTGAATATTTTGCATAAGAGGTTTAATTAATGAATCTAAAAAATCGTACTAAAATTGAAAATATAAAGAAAATTATCAAGCAGGATATTTTAGGATATATTTTCATTTTGCCTGTTGTATTGGGTATTTTAATATTTTCTATTTATCCTATGTTTTCCTCATTATATTTTAGCTTTTTTAAATATTATAATGGAATAAAACCGCCTTCAGGATTTGGAATTTTTAATTATCAAAAATTATTTATTGATCCAGATGTTATTTTATCATTAAAAATAACATTTACCTATGCAATCGTAGTAATACCTTTAAGTTTGGCATTAAGTTTTATATTGGCAATGTTTCTGAATCAAGATTTGAAAGGAATCGGTGTATTTAGGGTTTTATGTTATATGCCTGTAATTATACCGGCTACGGTTTTAGGGTTATTATTTTCGGATTTTTTTAATGTAAGATTTGGACTAGCCAATAAAATATTATCAACTTTGGGGCTTCCTACTTCATTATTTTTTGAAAGTAGTTCTAGCGCATTGATTACTTTTATGTCAACTTCTCTATGGGGATTGGGTGGCAGTATGATATTATGGTTGGCTGCTTTAAAAAATGTTCCTACAACTTATTATGAAGCGGCTAAAATTGACGGTGCAAGTTTTTTCAGACGAACATTTTTTATTACAATTCCCATGTGCAGTAATATGATTTTTTATAATTTAATAATGGGAATAATAGGAATGCTACAAACTTTTAGTGCCGTATTTACAATGACGGGAGGAAGTGCTGGTCCTGAAAATTGTTTGTTGTTTTTTGCAATGAAGATTTATTATACAGCATTTTCCGATTGGAATATGGGATATGCATCGGCATTAGCTTGGGTTATGTTTTTAATTATTGCATTGCTGACAGGAATTGTATTTAAAACAAGTAAATGGGTCTTCTATGGGGAGGATAGCTAAAGAATGGATAAGTTGAAAATGAAAAGGCTATTCTTGAAAATTGCGGGATACTTTATTTTAATTTGTTTTTCTGCATTTTTTATGTTTTTATTTTTTTTCATGCTTTTTAAAAGTTTTATGGCAAACGCGGAATCGTATGGTAATCCTGCAATAAGATTTTTTCCAAGCGAATGGCATTTTGAGAATTACGTAAAAGTTTTTGATGAGCAATTTATAAGATACTTTGGAAACACATTGATTGTATTAGTATTTAATTTAATTGGCGTTCCGTTTTTTTCATCTTTATGTGCATTTGGATTCAGTCGGTGTAAATTTCACGGGAGAGATATATGGTTTGGTATAACTTTGGCAACAATGATGTTACCTGCTGTAGTTGTGCAAGTGCCTTTATATGTATTATTTAAGTTGCTTGGAATGACGGGGAATTTATTGCCACTCATCATACCTCCTATGTTTGGCGGTGGAGCAACAAATATTTTTCTTACACGACAATTTATGAAAGGATTGCCCAAAGAATTAGACGAAGCAGCAAGTTTGGATGGAGCAAATATTTTTAAAATTTATTTTAATATAATTTTGCCGCTTTGTTTGCCGATTATAGTTTTTGTGGTTATAGGTACTTTTACAGCTGTTTGGAATGATTTTACTTCAGCGTTGCTATATGTTACCAATGAAAAGTATTATACTTTGGCATTGGGAGTGTATTTTAAATTTATGGTTAGTGGATCAACTGTTGTATTTCCGAATGTAAAAATGGCAACGGGTGTTGTAATGGTTATACCCGTAGCCGTATTGTTCTTAATTTTCCAAAAACAGTTGATAGAAGGCGTAGCAACCACCGGAATGAAGAATTAAATTAGATTGGGAGGAATTTTGAATGTTTACAGAAAATGTGAAAGTAAGAAAATTTTTAATAGCATTATTGACTGTATTTATGGTTTGTTTGCTATCATTAACGGGTATGCAGATATATCAAGCTTATGCTGTTGATGCTGAATGGTATAAATCTGAAAATTGGTCATGGCTTGGCGGGTGGTCAGAAAATAGTATTGTTACTTCAGATACTGATGCAAAAACTGTTACCGGTAAAAATAAGAATGCGGGAGAGTTTGGGTTTGGAATGTTTAAACAAGGCATTTCGATTCATAATTCCGAAATTAAATTTAAAGTGAATCAACGTACACTTGATAATTCTTTGGGAACAAATGGAAATATAAAGTTAATTTTTACCAATAAAGGTGCTTGGTATTTGGATTCGCAAACGGCTTTTACTTTGGATTTTGCACATATATCAGGAGAAGCAAATAAAGCGTCTGTTTCTCAAAATATAAAATATGTTGGAGGCGGTCCACAGATTTCCTATGCGAAATCTGCAGGCGCAGATCCTGTTTTTTATTGGGATGGTAGCCAGGAAAACGTTTTGAAAATGTATTTTGAAAATGGTATTTTAAACTTTGAGTTAAACGGCACAAAATTTGATTCTACACCTGTATCTTTGGATACAGCGAGATTAACAGAACTTGGAATTTTAGATTATTTTGTCAATGGTGAGGGTTATTTATCTGTTTGGAGTCAGAATAATGATTTATGCGAAATAACATTCACTAGTATCGCAGATGAAGAACCGGAATATAGTTCAAATTTACCGGAAGGTTTTATTTCCTGTCAAGATACAAAAGCTTTTCAAAGCTTGATGAATGGTGTCGGCAGAATAAATATGAAATCTTCGGACGGTCAAGATTATTTTATTAAAAAAACTTCTCCCTATAATTTAAACAATCTGCTCGTGAAATTATCTCTTGGTCTGGAAGATGGTGGAAAGTATGGTGTGTTTATTGATAATGTTGCGGATAACAAACTGAATAAACAAATACGTATTTATTTTGAAAGAATAAGTGCAAGTAGTGCAAAAATAACAGTTGCAACTTATGACGGGATTAAGGAAAGTGTTATAGGTGAGGACGAGGTCAATGTTGCATTTACAGATTCAAAAGGTAGCGATTTTGGTAAAACGATTGAGTTGCAATTAAAAAAGTTGACAATCAATTACCAATTATATTGTAATGGCGAAATTGTAGAAATTGATCTTTCGTCAATATCAAATTTTATTAGCGAAAACTATGTGAATACCGAAGGATACCTATTGTTTAGTAATCCGGCATCCAATGATTCAGCGGTTTCTGTTTACTGGGCAAAGAATCCTGTAAGCGGAGCAGCAGGATCAGAATGGAAAAAAGAAGCAGGTGAGGAAGTTCAAATGGTATTAGATGGAGGTAAATTTCAAGTTTATTCTTTGTCGGAATCCGGGGCTTTTAAAGTCAGAAATGATCGTGATAAAATTTGGGTAGACGGGTTTGGATTAAAATTCAATTTGGACAAAATTGATAAGAATAATAGCGAAGAATTTCGTATTATATTATCTTCATCAAAAGACAACTGGTATACGGAATCAAATGTTTTCGGGATTGTATTGGGATTTAGCTTGTCGGAAGGAAAAACAACAATTAACATAGGAACAAAAGAAAACCCCGGAGTAGGTACTGCTGAGACTGAGGATTTTTATTGGGATTATGCAAAACCTAACGTTGTATATTTGGGGCAAGATAACGGTTATTGGGTTTTGAGTGTAAATGATTATATTTTAAATATAGTCGGAAATGATTTTCAAAATACATTAAATGCATATCTGGATAATTTTATAGGCAAAACTGCATATCTGCAAATGGAAAATCTTGGCGGAAGGGCAACTAGTGTAACCTTGCAGGAAATTTGTTATGGAATACCTACTGCGGCAGCTCCCAGAGGTTGGGTTCAGGGTGTTATTGCTGGGCCGCAGTGGTTATCAAGTGCGCAACAAGGTCAAATAGCTTTCACTTCGCCCGGACAAGGTTATACGTTGCAGAACACTATGGAAAATGTAGTTGTGAATGGATTTAAAATGACTTTGAAAATGGCTCCCGGTTCTTCTGACAGCAACATGACGATGGCATTTAATAATGGCGGACATGAGTGGTATAGTGATACGGATTCTTTTGGCATATATATTTCATGGACAACTGGTATGGGCTATGATAAGGCACAGATAGGTCTTGTTTATTCAAACCCCGCAGACGGTAAAAGTAGTGAGCTTGTATATAATCAATCAGTAGCGTTTAAATGGTTTGATGAAAATACTTTTGAAATAAAGAAATATCAAGGGCAATATAAAATATTGTTAAATGGTACAGAACTTTTTGTTGGGCAAAAGGATTACAAAGACAGAGATTTTAATGCATTAATGTCTGACACGATTGATAAGTATACGGATAATCAAGCTATTTTCCAAATTTTTGTTGGCGGAGGAAATGCAACTACGGTAATTCAGGAAATTAGTACAGTAAAAAGAAATTCTCCCCCGACACAAATTGCCGGAGAAGTTACCAATTTGGAAAGTCATGAATACACTTTAAACGAAAAAATATCATTGGATTTAAATACAATCTTTAAAGATAATGATGGCGATCAAATGACTTTTGTTGCTGACCTTGGAGAGGTAAAAGGCAATATTTGGGAGTTTGTCCCTGATAAGACAGGAGATATTTCTGTAACATTTATAGCGAATGACGGGAAATCAGATAGTGCGCCTATCACTGTTACTTTTAAGGTTGTTGAAGAAAATGGAGCGTCTTTGGGGTTGATTGTCGGTTTAAGCGTTGGTGGTTTGGTTGTTGTTGCGGCGATAATTGGTGTAATCATTTATTTGAAAAAACGCAATATTCATAAAGGTGAATAATTATGAAAAAACTTATTTCAATAGCATTAAGTATTATAATGGTTTCCGCTTTGTTAATCGGTTGCCAGAAGGATACATTATATAGCCTTGAAGAAGAAAAAATTACAATAAAATCAGCAACGGAAGTTGATTGGAAAGATGTCGAGGGAAATAGCAGTTTCAATGAAAAATATTTGAGTTATCCGTTTTATTCTGATAAAGAAGATATGGTAACTTATGCAGCGAACGCTATGTGGGATATCTACGGCAATATTACCCAACAGCAGGGGCAAGCAGTATGGGCGTTTGGCACTGAGCCGGCGTTTTATGAGTGGGTGGCACAAATAACAAATTGGTGTTCCAATAACTGGCGGAAAGAAACTTTAAAAGCATATTTAGTAGACAGACCCATTATGTCAGACGGTTATATTTGGTCTTGGTATGACAGTCCTCATTGGCCTAATCTTGGAAATACTGCCGGAGAGCACAACAATTATCATTACGACAATAATTTTCGTTATATAGCGGCAGTAGAAAATGTTTTAGTTTGGGAAAACAGTACCGATTTTTTGGATGTAATAGATAATAAAACAGTATCTATTGACAGCAATGTTGAAAATATTCATGTAAAAGACGATGTATCTAACGGTATGACGGTTCGTGATAAAATAGATGCTGCAATGAGTTTTATTTTAAATAAATTGAACGGCAAAAATGGTCTAATTATTATTGGAGAAGTAAAAGACGGAAATAATCAGGGAATGATAGGTGATTTTTCCAGTAATTATTGGGACAACATTCCTTTTGGTTATAAAGATGCTTATGAAAATATGCTTTTTTATAATACATTGAACTCTATGGCGAACATTGAAAAAATGTGCGGAAATGTATCAAAAGCGCAAGAATATTTGGATTTGCGTGAAAAAGTAAAGGAGCAATTTAATAAGACTTTTTGGGATGCTAAGACAAAAAGGTATATCGGTTGGATCGATAAGGAAGGTCAAAAGCATGATTACGGATTTACTTTTTTAAATACAGAAGCTATTTATTATGGATTGGCTGATGAAGTAAAGGTGAATAATATTTATGCATGGTTAAAAGGTAATCGTATTGTCGAGGACGATACATCAAAAGGCGAAGATATTTATAAATTTGTCATAGCTCCTAGAGTAAACACATTGGCTTTTGAGGATGTATATGAAGTTGTTGACGGTAAAAAGCAGTATTGGTGGCATGATAATCACGGACAAGTAAATGTAACATATAATGCCAAGTTCGGAGAACACGTTGAGAATGGCGGTATAATATTCTATAATAGTTATTACGATTTGATGTCAAGAATTCAGCATATTTCTGCTGATGATGGGTTAAATCGCTTTGCTGCTATTACAAATGAGTTTGCAATTGACGAGTTGCGGCGTAGACCCAGAAATAGTGCGGGGGCAAATTGGGTAATTGGCTTAATTGATGAATTTGCTGAAACCGGTTTGGTTCCGGTTGCATACTTGAATGGGTTTATCGGCGTTGAAGCTGAGCCGGATGGATTAACGATTTGTCCCAATATTCCCTCTGAATATACTTATATGGGGGTACAAGATGTAGTTTACGGAAATAATCGCTTTGACATTGAAGTAAATAAAAACGGAAAAGTAACTATTGAAGCTAAGGATAAAGTTGATTTAAAAATAGTAATTGCGGATTATGCAGCTAAGGGTAATGTTACTGTGAAAGTTTTAAACGGTACGAATATAATAAAAGAACAAAAAATTGAAGCAGTAAACGGCAAGTTTAATATCGATTTAACTGGTTGCAGTAATGCTACAAGTACAATTATAATTGAATAAGGGAGGATCGCTTTGAAAAAAGTTGTTTGTTTCATATTAAGCCTTATCATGATTGTATTTTGCGTTGCTTGTGCAAGCGGTAAAACGCCCACTGATGATGTGCCCGACAATCGTGATGAATTTGATAAAAATTTTGATTATTCAAAACATGATTTGTCTGAAAGCGGCAATGAATTAAAAAAAGCATCTGAAATTGTTTGGCTGGACGGAGAAGGGAACAATGTATTTTCATCGGAAACACAATCCTATCCATTTTATACAGATATGGACGATAACGGTGTATACGCGATGAATGCGATGTATGAAAAATTTTCCAATGTTTCCGGTCAAGGCGGTGCGGTATGGGAATTCGGGTATGAACCTTTATGGTGGGATTGGCTTGCGGATATATGTATGTGGAGTAATAACACATCTCGTAAAGGTAAGTTAAAAAATTTAATTAGTGATGCACCTATAAATGAAGATGGATATTTATGGGCTTGGCATGCTTCGCCTCATTGGGAAGGAGGGGTGTATAATAATAAATATTATATAGGAAGTGATCATTTTGATCAGATGCCGAGATATGTAATTGCAGTGGCTAAGGTTCTTGCTTGGGAAGGAAATACTGATTTTTTGTATGTGAAAGATACTGCGAATTTTAAATCAGAAATTTGTGGCTGCGGCAAAGATCATTCTACAGAGGATGTATCAAGAGGTAAAACCGTTCGAGATAAGCTTGATATGGTTATGAAATATATGCTTGAAGACATGAACGGTAAGAGCGGTATTATCTGTATTGATAACGGTAAAAATACCGGTGAATTATATAGCCAAAGTAGTAATTATTGGGATAATTTATGTTTCGGTTATTATGATCCGTATGAAGGGATGCTTTTTTACGATGCTTTATTAAAAATGGCACAAATCGAAAGAATGTGTGAAAATGAGTTGAAAGCAAATGAATATGTCGCGCTTGCAGAAACTGTCAAAGAAAAATATGTGGAAAAATATTTTGACACCCAAAAAATGCGACTTATTTCAACCGAAGATATAAACGGTGTCAGATATGATTTCGGTTTGACATTTTTAAATGTAGAGGCGGCTTCTTATGGTTTATTAAGTAAAGAAAAGACAACGGCAATCTATTCTTGGTTAACGGGTAATAGGATCATCGAAAGTGATCAGGTCAGTATTCAAATAGGAGATACTGAAATAAAGGGTGTGACAGGAAAGGCAATATACGGTAATTATCAATCTGCGATGGTTACAAATACATTACCGTATGAATATGTTATGACGGATAATGAAATTAACGGATTACGGCGCGGCTGGTTTCATTATGCAAACGATAACATTGTGATGGTAAATAAAGATAAAAACGGTAAAGAAATACAAGGAAACGCGGGATTTGGTAAACATTTAGAAAATGGCGGCGCAATTTTCTATCCTCAATATTATGACGTAATGGCAAGAACAAAAATATTGGGGGCTGATTTTGGGTTGAGCCGAGTTTTGCAATTGGCTAATGAATATGCAAAGTCTGCGTTCGAAGTGGTGAATGGCAAAAATATAACACAGAATAGTTGGGAATACGGTATGTATACGGTATTTCCTGAAAGTGGACTTGTTCCAATCTCATTTTTGCATGGTTTTGTAGGTGTGAATGCAAATGAAAAAGGTTTGGTTATTGCACCGTCATTTCCGCAAGCATACTCAAAAATCGGAGCGAAAGATGTAAATTATGCAAACGGAAAATACGACATTGAAGTGAGTAAAGACGGCAAGGTTACAATTTCAGCGGCACAAAAAATCGGAAACAACTTTGTTATAAAAAACTATGCAAATAAAACAACGTTGACGGTAACAGTGCAAGATAGCAATGGAAATATTTTAAACACACATACTTATACTCCGGATAATGATAACAATATATATTTGCAATTTAGGGATATGTATCGGAGCGGCGGAAGTATTATTGTATCATAAAAGGAGGTTATACCGTGGGAGCAAATTGGATATTTTATCCTGGCGATTTTGAGCTTATGTTATATAACCGCGAAATGTCATTACGAAAAGAAAGGGATGTTTGGCAGTTTCCGATTTGGCGAATGGATTACTTTAATGTAAGCGTGAAATTTGCAAAAAAGTTTGTTTTATCTTGTGATTGCGAAATTTTCATTAAAGCGGATGGAAAGTTCAATATAGAACTGGATAAACCGGGGAATTTTGTGTATGATTTTAAAGGCAAACTGCATTTACCGGCGGGAGAGCATTCTTTAAATATATCGGTTTATAATAGTGTTGGGTTGCCCTGTTTATATGTTAAAAGCGATGAGCTTGTTTCCGATAATAGTTGGTATGTTACACGTTGGGATAATGAGTGGTTGCAGGCTGATTCTCAAAATTTTGAAGATGCAAATAGAAGTCCGAATACTTTTAAAATGTCTTACATCCCAAAAGACTGTCTTGTTATAATGAAAGACGGAATGCGCATTTATGATTTTCAAGAAGAAATGATGGCATTGATATCTTTGGAAGGAAACAGTAAGGATGGTGATTTAGGAAAAGTATATTACGGAGAGAGTATTGCGGAAGCAACAGATAAACAATATTGCGAAACTTATGATTGTATAGATTGGAAAAATGGTAAATTTCAAAGTGAAATACCGCGAGCCTTTCGTTATGTAACAGTTGATGAAAATGTTTCATTGAAGAGAATTTATGCTTTAAAAAGTTATCTGCCGATTAAAAATAAGGCTAAAATTCATACGGATAACGAGTTGATGAACAAAATATATGAAATAAGTGAAAAAACATTTCATTTGTGTTCAAGGGAGTTTTTCATCGATGGAATCAAGCGCGATCGTTGGGTTTGGAGCGGAGATGCTTACCAAAGTTATCTAATGAATTATTACAGTTTTTTTGACCTTGATTTGATTAAAAGGACAACAGTTGCTTTACGCGGTAAAGATCCTATATGTCAGCATATCAATACTATAACAGATTATTCATTATTTTGGGTAATTGGCCTATATGATTATTATAAATATACTGCCGATAAGACTTTTATTCATAGAATTTATTCTTCAATGATTTCTATGATGGAATTTTTATCGCAACGCGAAAACCCGGAAGGTATGTTGGATAAAAAAGAAGGCGATTGGGTTTTTGTGGATTGGGGACCCAGTATTGACAATGAGGGAATCCTGTCATATATTCAAATACTTTATCAGAAAGCGTTACTTTGTGCTGCAAAAATAGCTGAATTAGAAAATGACCGAAGTCGTGTAGACCAGTATACTCAAAAAGCAGAGGCACTAAAAGAAAAAATAAATGAGTTGTTTTGGAGAGAGGATAAAGGCGCGTTTGTATATTCAATAAATGGGAAGCAGAAAGATTTGTTGTTAAAACAACCGAACATTATAGCTGTATTTTTTGATTTTGCAACGGTTGAACAAACAAAAAAAATTGCTGCAAACGTTTTGATGGATGAAAAGATACCGCCAATTACAACCCCGTATATGAGATTTTATGAACTATCTGCAATGTGTAAATGTGGATTGCATGATATTGTTTATCAGGAAATGTTGAATTATTGGGGTGGTATGATAAAGCTCGGGGCAACATCGTTTTGGGAATATTTTGACCCTAAGAAAAGTGGTGAAGAGCATTATGCGATGTATGGCAGAAGGTATGGGAAAAGTCTTTGTCATGCATGGGGAGCTACTCCGTTATACTTAATAGGAAAGTGGTTTTTCGGATTAACCCCTTTTAGTGATGGATATGGTGAATATTATTTAAAACCGGCAATACGTCTTTTATATAATAGTAGTGGGGAATTGCCGGTAGGAAAAGGTAATTTGATTTTTAATATAACAAAATCTTGCATTGAGATTTTTTGTGATAAGGTGTCAGGTTTTATAGAATTGGAAAACTCATTACAACCGGATTTAGTAGGATTAAAATATGAAAAAAATGAGTCTGCCATAGTTATTCGATTAGAGTCAGGGAATAAATATTGTATAAATTTTCTAAATCAGGAGGGTAAAAATGAAAAGAAGTAAATTTTTAGCAGCGATTTTATCTTTTATAATGGTGTTTAGTTTTTTAATTTCGTCAGTGGCTTGTGGGAAAGAGGAACCTAAACCTAATCCAAATCCTGATGATAAACCCAAAATTGAAGCTCCGGTAATAGAGAAGGATCGATATGAATATGATTGGGCGTTAGGCGGTACATTAGAAATTGTTGTGGATTTGAAATCACAAACGATAAAATCAGTAAAATTGCAACAGACAGTATTGAACGCAGATGATTATACTGCAAGTAATAATAAAATTGCCTTTGGTGAAGAGTTTTGTTCCGGTTTAAATGAGGGCGAGAATGAATTGACAATAGAGACTGCCGGTGGACAAGACAAAACAGTTATATATGCATATAATAGCACGCCTGCATTAGATAACGATTTGCTGAAATTACAAGGTAATAATGAGTCTGACGTTGTATTTGAGTTGGATACCAAAGGGAAAAATATCAAGGCTGTAAAATTGGATGATAAACAACTAGAAGAATCAGCATATAGTTATGATGCACAAGCAAAAAATTTTGTTGTAAAAAAAGAATATTTAAACACATTACCTGTAGGTATATATACTATGAATATTCAAATAGATAATTTACAACAGAGTAATGTTAATTATTATATAGGAACGTATGGTAATGAAATCGCGCATCAAACGAATACAGTCATGGATATGTCCAAATTGAATAATTTTGAAAATTATTCAGTTGGTTCTGAGATAGAGCTTCCGAATACATTGACCCCGGTTGCCAAACCGATTGTTATTGATGGGGAGCAAGCTATAGAAGGTAAATCATTGAGCTTCAAAGTAAGTGGAATCAATACTTTCTTTTCTACTCAGAATGATAGCAATTCGCCCTATAGAAAAGGTGTCGTATATTGTTTTAAAATGAAGATAAGAACAACAAAACAAAGCGGATTGGTATTTAAATGGAGTTATGACGACAACTTCTGGTGGATAAATGAGGATAAAAGTTTTAGTGAAGCAAACTGTAAAGATAAACGCTCACAGGTATCTTATTCAGAAGAAAATAATTATTGGGATATTGAAATATATTATTCTTATAATGGTAATTCAAAGGAAGATAAATTTGAAATATTGACATTTAATGCTGCAGAAGGTAATGAAGTTATCATGGATGATTTAATGATCTTAGAAACTTCCTTGCCTATCACCGCTAAAGCTCCGACTATCGAATCTCAAATATATAATAATCAGGATCTTAGTATTAAAGAATTTATGCCGCAAGGTTATCGATTCATTTCTATTTTCAATGGTGATTCGGAATTGAAAATGAACGAGGATTATTCCATTTCGGGAAATGAATTAACATTGAAGAATAGTTATATACAAGGTAAAACATTGCCCTTGCAATTAACCGTTCAATCAAGTGCATATAAAAATTATGAAGGCGAAGAAGAAACGTTTACTTCAGATTTAAAAATTAATGAAGGCGGAAAGCCTGGTTATTTAAATTCAGCAATTATAAATTATCAAACGTCTGAAGGATCGCAGGGCGTTGAACTACCGTTTGCATTAAATGGATATGAAATTGCATCAGTTTCTCATGAAGATACTCTGATTGATCAAAAGTTTTATACGTATGCAGATAACAGTTTGCTGATAAAAAAGGAATATCTTGATACTTTAAATGCCGGAATTCATTTATTTAAACTTTTAACAACAGACAGTGAAAAAAGTTTCAACTTTTATGTAAATTTAAATATGGTTGTTGGTGAATCCATCATAGATATCGGGTTTGAAAATCCGGATGATGATTGGGATTGGCATAAAGCTAATTTTGAAATTGCAGACAATACAAATTTTGGCAGTTTGAAAGCAGGTAAATTGAGCGGAGTAACCGGTGGGGTTGGATACGGACTTTCGACTTTAGATGCTTTAAGTTTAAAAGCAGAAAAAATGTATCAGATTAAGTTTAAAATTCAATTGGATTCCGAAGAACAGTTCTTAGTTGCTTTAAATGCTAAAGACGGGACTGAAAAAAATGATAATGTAATTTGGTATAATAATGGTGGCAATAAACAGTGGGATTCTTTTGGAAGACCTCAAACTGTGGTTGATTTAGGAAACGGTATTTTTGAAATATGTGCCTATCATAAAGGAGAAGGCAGTAAACTTGAAATCATGTTTACGGGAACGCATTTTATTGATGATATTTCTTTAATAGAAGTTACGGGTATTGATTATTAAAAATAAAATCCTTTGGGGAATTCATTTTCCTCAAAGGATTATTAAATGGAATAGAGGAAAAAGAAATGAAAAACGACTGGCTTAAAAGTGCAATATTTTATGAGATTTATCCAACTAGTTTTTATGATAGCAATGGAGATGGTATTGGCGATTTAAAAGGGATAACACAAAAACTTGATTACATAAAAAATTTAGGATGTAATGCAATATGGATAAATCCTTGTTTCTGTTCTCCTTTTCGAGATGGTGGATATGACATATCCGATTATAAAAAAATAAACCCAAAATTCGGAACAAATCAGGATGCGGCCGATTTATGTAAACGGGCAAGAGAATTAGGAATAAAGGTATTATTTGATTTAGTTCCGGGGCATACTTCCGATGAACACCCTTGGTTTAAAGAATCAGCCAAAGCAAATCCTTCCAAATATAAAGATTATTATATATGGACAGAAGGTGCTTTGGAAATGGGTACGCCAGATATCAGAACAATAAATGGAATGCAAGAGAGAGATGGGGCATATGCTATAAATTTCTTTGCTTTTCAGCCTTCATTAAATTATGGGTTTGTCGATCCTACAGAAAGTTGGCAAATAGATTACAGGGACGATAGATTAAAACCTTTAAGAGATGAGCTAGTTGATATAATGAATTTTTGGCTTGATATAGGTTGCGACGGTTTTCGTATAGATATGGCATGGTCATTGGTAAAAAATGATAAAGACGGTTCAGCAAATGCTTGGTTATGGTCAAAGATTTTAAGTAAGGTTCGTGAAAAACATCCGGATGCACTATTTATTCCGGAAACAGGCTGGCCGTTTGCAACAATTGCAGGTGGCTTTGATATGGATTTTTGTTTTCAAATCAATGAACCGTATTATACTCTTGTAAGACATGAAAAAGGTACCAACAATGCGGCATTTGCAATGAAAGGCAAGAATTATTTCTCAAGTCAAGGCGAGGGAAGTATAGAATGTTTTGCCAAAGAATATCCCAAGTGGTTAGAGTTTGTAAAAGATCGCGGATATATCGCAATGCCGAGCGGAAACCATGATATACCGAGGTTAAGTTATAATCGAGATGAACTTGATCAAAAAATCTTTTTTGCATTTTTGTTAACGATCCCGACAGTACCGTTTATTTATTACGGTGATGAAATAGGTATGAAATACCAAAAAGGCCTTTTAACAAAAGACGGAGGCTATTTGAGAACGGGTTCAAGAACACCCATGCAATGGAATGAAAGTAAAAACAAGGGCTTTTCTTGTTGTGACATGGATAAATTGTATTTGCCGGTGGATTTGGATGGCGAAAGTGTTGAAAGTCAGGAAAAATGTAAGACTTCTTTATTAAATTTTATTAAGAATTTAATAAAGTTCCGTAAAGAAGAAAATATAACTGCAGAATCAAGTTTAGAGATCATTACGCAAGATAGTCAAGGCTATCCGGCTGCTTTTAAGGTTGATGATATTGTTACAGTCATACAGCCGGCGTCGCGTCAAGCGGAGATAAAATTAGAAGGTGATTACAAAATTATCTTTCATGAAAATGCTGATTTTGTTGAAGATAAAGTCATTTTTAAGAATAAAGGTTATATTGTTATGAAAAAAATGACGAAAAATTAGAAAACGTCATATCCCCAAAAAGTTGAAAACTTTTTGGGGATATGTTTTTTTAAGGATTGTTTTTATAAACATAACCAATAAATTAAAAGATCGTTGAATTTATTTAATGAATATTGACAAAACGCAATATTTTTGTTACACTAAGATAGATATTTTAAAAATGGAGAGTAAATTATGGCTGCAAGCTACAAGAAACTTTTCAAGCTGTTGATTGATAGAGAAATGAAGATTAAAGACTTAGCTGAAAAAGCGGGTATAAGTCAGGCCACCCTTGCCAAAATGAAGAAAGACGGTGCCACGGTCAGCAGTGACGTACTTGTTAAAATTTGTACGGCTCTGAACTGCACAATGGACGATATTGTGGAAATTATACCGAATACGGAAGACAAGAATTGACTTAATTAAGGAGAAAGAGAAATGGCGAACGAAAAGACAACGGCGGATATCGGGTTTGAAGAGAAAATTTGGAAAGCGGCTTG
>QAKO01000020.1 GCA_003343765.1 Bacillota bacterium
CATTGCTTCTGGACGGGATCGGGGATACGATCCGCGTATCGCTCACGGAAGATCCTGTGGAAGAGATCTATGCGGCGGAACGGATACTGCGTGCCTGCGGGCTTCGGCGGGATTATGCGGAAGTGGTGGCTTGTCCGACCTGCGGCAGGTGCGAGTGGAACAGCATGGCGTTGGCGCAGGAAGTGGAAAGGCTGACCTTTGCTGTGCGGGAGCATATAAAGGTTGCAGTGATGGGGTGCGTCGTGAACGGGCCTGGTGAAGCAAAAGACTGTGATCTCGGCATTGCGGGCGGGAAGGACAAGTGCGTGATTTTCCGACGCGGCGAGCCGTACAAGACAGTGCCGGCAAACCGTGCGCGGGAAGAATTTTTGGCGGAGATCGGCGTGTTGTTAGAGGAAAAGAGCAAAGAAAAGGACGGAACGGATGACGCAGATTGAATTTTTACGGAAGATCCGTGAAAATGACGGATTGAAACATGCGGTATTGCGAAAAATAGAAATCAGCGAATCGGATCGGAGATGCCTGTTTGAAGTGATCACGGATATGCCTTATACGGCGCAGGATGAGCAAGCGGCGCAGGAAGCGGTTCGGGAGGCAGTGCCGCCGCTTTTCAGGGGAGAACTGAAACTTATAAAGCTTGTGGCGGATCCGCAGCTGATCCGCCACAAGATACTTGAATATCTGAATCATTCTCATCGGGCGGCCGCGGCGTGTATCCGTGCGGAAGATATAACGGTAACGTTGGGCGATCCTGTGCAGTTCATGTTCGGCGTGGACGGAGCGGAGCGCGGATTTTTCGAAAAGAACGAACAGCTTTTAAGCGGTGTAAAGGGGATGCTGGAGCGGAATTTCTGCAACGTGTTCGAAGGGAAACTGGTGGATAAAGAAAAGGCGGGCATTCTGGACGAAGAGACAGAAGAGGAAGAGGAACCGTTCGATTACCGACCGGCGCGCACATTCCCGGTGGAAGGTTTTGAGACGATCGACGAATCGAACGTTCCGAAAAATGCGACATATATTGCGGACTGTGATTTTACGAGCGATGCGCTGACGATTTGCGGCGAAGTCACTTTTATTCAGGAGCGTACGACGAAGCCGAAAACGGACGCAAGCGGTGCGGTAGTGAAAGATGGAAAGCCGTATCTTCGTTTTACGGTCAACGACGGAACGGGTATGATGTCGTTTTCGTATTTTCTGCGCAAGCGAACGGAAGAAAAGATCCGTGAAATAAAGGAAGGGGACTGGATCGCTGTCACGGGTGAAAATGAAATGTACGGAGAGCGATTGAGTTTTACGGGCCGATACATCAATCGCGGGCATGCGCCGGAAGGGTTTGTGCCGGAAAAGAGGCAGGGCAAAGCAGTACCGATGCATTATTCAAAGGTGGCGCCCGAAGAGTTGATTGATTATAGCCAGATGAATCTGTTTGATCAGTCGGTAATGCCGGAAGATCTTGTGAAGAACACGTTTGTGGTGTTTGACCTGGAGACGACGGGCTTGGTGAACTCTCCGACGGGCGGAAAGATGGATGCGATTACGGAGATCGGGGCGGTGAAGATCATTGGCGGCGAGATCAAGGAAAAATTCACGACGCTTGTGAATCCGGAGAGAAAGCTGGACGACGAGATCGTGAAGCTGACGGGGATCACGGACGACATGGTGAAGGATGCTCCGAAGATTGCGGAAGTGATCCCGGATTTTGTGAAATTCTGCGACGGGTGCCTGTTGGTGGGGCATAATGTGCAGTTCGACTATAAATTTGTGCGTTATTATGCGGAGAAAGAGGAGTATGCGTTTGAGTTCAAGACATACGATACCATGTCGCTTGCGCAGAGTATGCTGTTTCTTTCCAACTATAAGCTGAACACGTTGGCGGATCATTACGGGATCAGTTTTAATCATCACAGGGCATGGGATGACGCTTTGACGACGGCAAAAATCTTTATTGAGTTGATAAAGGCAAAAAAATGCTTGCCAAAAGCGTAAGAAAGTGGTATAATTCAGATACTGAATACCGTTAGCATGAGGATTGAGAGTGGTTATCCGCTCTCAAATCTTTTTATGTAGGGGCTGAAAGCGGGAAAGGAGCGGAAATGAAAGTAAAATCGGAGCAGGAGATCCGTGAGGTATTGGAGCCGTTGGCGCGGGATCTGGGCGTAGAAATTTATGAAATCGTTTTTAAGCAGGGCAAGAATCCTTCGCTGACCGTATATCTGGACACGGAAAAGGAAGGCGGGATCGATCTGAATACCTGTGAGTCGTTCCACAATGCGGCGGACCCGGTTCTGGACGAACTGGATCCTACGTACGGGCAGCCGTATACGCTGAATATATCGAGTCCCGGGCTGGATCGGCCGTTCAAAAAAGACAGGGACTATCTTCGCAATATCGGGAAGAAAGTGGAAGTCAAACTTTACGCGCCGTACAGGGGTGAAAAGTTTTTTGAAGCGGTGTTGGTGGAATACAACGGCGTTGGCGGAAATGTGACGCTGGATAAAAACGGCGAAATGATCAAACTGAATCTGACGCAAATCGTAAAGATGTCGCAGGCAATCGATTTTGATTGAGCGGCGAATGAATCAAAAAGAAAAAACGAGGAGAATGCAATGGTTAGCAAGGAGTTCTTTGAGGCTTTGTCCGATCTGGAAACGGAAAAAGGGATCAGCAGCGAAGTGTTTATCGAAGCACTGCGTACTGCGCTGATATCCGCCTATAAAAAGCAGTATGAAGGCGGAGCGGGCGAAGTGGACATCAGGATCAATCCGGAGAAGAACAGCATCCGATATTATACGGTTCGCACGGTGGTGGACGAAGTGACCGACCGTGAGAAAGAGATATCTCTTGCCGAAGCGCAGCTTTTGAAAAAGAGCTATAAAGTAGGCGATACCGTTTATGAAGAATTTATTCCGAAGGATTTCGGACGTATTGCGGCGCAGACGGCAAAGCAGGTGATCCTGCAGAAGCTGCACGAAACGGAGCGGGACAACACGCTGAACGAATTCTCCGACAAGAAAGACGAATTGATGAGTTGTGTGGTTCGCAAAGTTGATGCGAAGAACGTATATGTGGAACTCGGCAAAGGCCAGATCGAAGGCGTGATGCTGCCGCAGGACCAGGTACCGGGCGAGCATTATGAAGTAAACGACCGCATCAAAGTTTATGTGAAGAATATCAAGAACAGCGGCAAAGGCGCGCAGGTTCTTGTATCGCGCACATCGGCGGGGCTGGTCAAGCGCCTGTTTGAAAACGAAGTTCCGGAGATCAAGGCCGGCACGGTGGTCGTGAAATCCATATCCCGTGAAGCGGGGCAGCGTACCAAGATGGCGATCTACAGCGAAGATCCGCAGGTAGATGCAGTCGGCGCGTGCGTCGGAAACAAGGGTGCGCGTGTAAACGCAGTGGTTGCCGAACTGGGCGGGGAGAAAGTGGATATTATTCAGTGGAGTGAAAATCCGCTGGAGTTCATAGCGAAAGCGCTTTCACCTGCGAAGGTCATATCGGTCACGCAGATCGACGAGAAATCGGCGGTTGCGGTGGTACCGGACGACAAACTTTCGCTGGCGATCGGCAGAGACGGACAGAATGCGCGTCTTGCGGCGCGGCTGACGGGCTGGAAGATCGACGTAAAGAGCGAGAGTGCGGCCGCAAAGATGGAAGAACTGCATCGTGCGGAAGAAAAGGATACGGAGACTGTTTCGGAAGAATAAGTTCCGTGATCGGGCGAATCGGAGAGGTGAATTTTCTTGAAAGTGAAAAAAATTCCTATGCGGATGTGCATAGCGTGCCATGAAATGAAGCCCAAGAAAGAGATGCTGCGGATCGTGAAGCCGAAAGAAGGCGACGCGTTCATAGATTTTTCCGGGAAGGCCGCGGGGCGCGGCGCATATATCTGCGATCATCCGGAATGTATCAAAAAACTGAAAAAAATGCGGCTTTTGAACAAGACATTTTCCTGTGAGATACCGCTCCCGGTTTACGATGCGATTGAGGAGGCATTTTTTGCAAAGAAGTAAAGCGGAAGGGTATATCGGGCTGTGCATGAAAGCGGGGAAACTGACGTGCGGGTTCAACGCCGTGGAAGTGCAGAAAGGCCGCATATATCTGTTGTTGTTATGCGGTACAGCGAGCGAGAATGCGAAAAAGAGTGCGCGAAAACTCGGTGAGAGATTCGGCTGCGGCATTATGGTCCTGAGCGGAAAGACGCTGGAAGAAGTTACGGGACGGATAAATTGCAAGTTGGCTGCCGTGCGGGACGAGAATCTGGCGAAAGCGATCTTGTCGGCGGCGGATGAAAATTACAGAATTTATGCGGGAGGCAAAATTTAGCAAGATGGCAGAAGCAAAAAAGAATTACTCGAACATCGAAAAGATCAATTCTCTTCTGGGGGCGGAAGGGATCGGATCGCTGCTGAAAGACGTGCAGGGAACGGAGAAGAAGGTCGGGGATATTCTTCGGAAATTATCCGATCTGGAAAACGCGGCGAAAGCGCGTGCGCAGGAAGAGAGTGCGCCCGCAGAGCCTGTTGCCGCTGAAGCGCCTGCAAAGCCTGCGAAAACGGCTCCCGAAACGATAAAGGCCGAGGAGAAAGTGCAGCCTGAGCCGAAAGTAGAAAAAACGGAGCCCGCGAAAGCGGAGCCGCCGAAGGCAAAGGCGGAACCTGCGGCTGAAAAACCTGTGGCTGCGGAAGAAAAGCCGGTAAAACCTGCTGTAAAGGCGGAACAGGAGAAACCTGTTTCTGCGGCGGAAGAAAAGAAAGCGGAACCGCAGAAGGAAACGCCGAAAGCGCAGACGGAAGTACAGGCAGAGGCGAAGTCCGAGCCTGTAAAAGCGGAAAAGCCGCAAGAAAAAGCGGAGCCCGCAAAAGAGGAACCCGCCGCAAAAGCGGATGCAGATAAAGCGGAACAGCCCCGTCCTGCAGCGCGTCCGATAGAAGTGCGTACGCAGAAGCGGGGCGGAACGGAAGAACAGGTGATCCGTACGCAGTATGCAGACCGCCGCAACGCGCGCACATATGTACCGATGCCGGAGCGTCCTGCACGTCCCCCTCGGCAGGAAAATACACAACAACAGCAGGCGGCTCGGCCGCCGAGACCGGATCGGCCGGAAAGGCAGGATTCGGGATATCAGCGTCCCGGAATGCAGGGACAGGGTGCGCGTACGCCGTACGCAAACGGACGCCCTGCCCAGGGAACGCAACAACAGGGACGGCCTGCTTATGGTACGCGGCCTCCGATGCAGAACCGTCCTGCACAGGGTGGTATGCGCCCGGGTGCAGGAAAATTGAGCGCGGCGATACCCCCGGTAGCACCTCCGAGCAAGAATTTCTCTGCGCCGGCAAAGAAAAAAGCGAATTACGAGAAGCCGTATGTGGAGCAGAAGCGTACGGTCAGCAAGCGTGCGCTGATCAAACAGCAGGTATCCGTTTCGGATTTTGACGAAGACAAGAGCGGATACAGAAAGCTGCGTGTCAAGAAACAGAAACAGCAGACCGTGCAGACGATCAAGATCGAGCATGCCGTGGTTACGACGGAGAATATTCCGTTGAAGGTATTGAGCGAAAAGCTGGGTATCACGGCGGTGGAGATCACGAAGCGTCTGTTCAAAGAGGGTATCGCAAAGACGATCAACGATTCTTTGGATTACGATACGGCGGCATATATTGCGAGCGATCTTGGGATCGAACTGGAATACAAACCCGAAAAGACGGCGGAAGAAGCGCTGGATGAAATTTACAATGCGGAAACGGCAGGCGGAGAAGGCGCCGTGACGCGTCCTCCTGTGGTAACGGTGATGGGACACGTCGACCACGGTAAAACTTCGCTTCTGGATAAGATCCGCAGCACGAACGTAACGGCGGGCGAAGCGGGCGGAATCACGCAGCATATCGGTGCGTATTCCGTGACGGTGAAAGGAAAGGTAATCACTTTCCTGGATACACCCGGACACGAAGCATTTACGGCAATGCGTGCGCGCGGAGCGTCGGTGACGGATATCGTAGTTCTTGTGGTTGCGGCGGATGACGGAATCATGCCGCAGACGGTGGAAGCGATTAACCACGCGAAGGCGGCGGATGTACCGATCATTGTCGCGGTCAACAAGATGGATAAGCCGGAAGCAAATCTCGACAGAGTGAAGCAGGGGCTTACGAACAGCGGATTGGTGCCCGAAGAATGGGGCGGCGATGCGATCGTTGTGCCGGTTTCGGCGAAAACGGGCGCAGGCATTGACGATCTGCTGGATGCGATCAATCTGATAGCGGAAGTGAAAGAGCTGAAAGCGAATCCCGATCAGATGGCTCGCGGCACGATCATTGAAGCGAAGCTGGATAAGGGCAAAGGGCCTGTGGCGTCCGTGCTGATCCAGAACGGTACGTTGCATACGGGCGATAATATCATTTCCGGTACGACGACGGGCCGTGTGCGTGCGATGATCGACGACAAGGGCAGGACGGTCAAATCGGCGGGGCCTTCGATGGCGGTATCCATTCTGGGTCTGGAAGAAGTTCCGAATGCAGGCGATTCGATCATTGCAGTCGAGCAGGATAAGCTGATGAAGCAGGTTCAGGACGAGCGCAAACGTAAAGAGAGCGAGTCGATGGTGAAATCGCAGACGCGCGTCACACTGGACGACGTATTCGGAAAGATCGCGGAAGGAAAGATCAAGGGGCTGAATATCATTGTCAAGGGCGATGTGCAGGGTTCCGTGGAGGCGGTAAAACAGTCGCTTCTGAAGCTTTCCAACGACGAAGTCCGCGTGAATATTCTGCACAGCGGTGCCGGTGCGATCACGGAATCGGACGTAATGCTTGCCGATTCTTCGAACGCGATCATTGTAGGATTCAACGTTCGTCCCGATACGAAGGCGAAAGCATTGGCTGAACGCAGCGGCGTGGATGTTCGTATGTACAGGATTATATACGAGTTGTTGGATGATATTCAGGCGGCACTCAAGGGTATGTTGGCTCCGAAGTACAGAGAAGTGATGACGGGCAAATGCGATGTGTTGCAGACGTTCAAGATCACGGGCGTCGGAATGGTTGCCGGATGTTATGTTACGGAAGGAAAGATCGTGCGGAACGGCAAATTGCGTATTTATCGTGATGACGTGATGATCGTGGAAGGTGCTGTACGTCAGCTCAAACGCTTCAAGGACGACGTGAAGGAAGTTTCGGGTGGCTTTGAATGCGGTGTGAGTATCGAAGGTTTTGATGGGATCAAAGTCGGAGACGTTATCGAGTGTTATGTAACCGAAGAAATACCCGCGTAATTTACGGACGGGTGTGATCGGCAGAAAAATAACGGAAAGGAGGAATGCTGCCATGAAATCATTGAGAGCGGAGCGCCTTTCTGCGGAATATCAGAAAGCGGTTTACGAAGTTATATCCACGAAGCTGAAGTATAAGACGGACAAGATCCGCGGGATCGTAAGCGTGACCAAAGCGGATGTATCGCCGGATCTGAAAAATGCAAAGATCTATATCAGTGTCTTGGGGAAAACGGCGGAAGAATCGGATGAGACGTTTGCGGCGATTTCTGAACATGCGGGTTTCATCCGTTATGAACTGGCGCACATGATGCAGATGCGCACGGTTCCGGAACTGCATTTCTTGCGGGACGGTACAATGGAATACGGGGATAAGATCGACCGTATCATCAAAGAGATTCATAAAGAAGAGGGGCAGAAATAATATGCCCTTTTTCCCGTTTCAAGGATAAAAACGGAGCAAAATGAGATACGCACGGTATATCGGTGCGACACGGAGAGAGAAGAATTGACATTAAAAGAGATAGCGCAGAAGCTGAAACAACTGAAAAGCGCGACGATTTTCTGTCATATGCGTCCGGACGGGGATAC
>QAKO01000111.1 GCA_003343765.1 Bacillota bacterium
CGCCTGTAGTATTAAAAATATTTTTCCTGCTTTGTTTATCCAAACAATTTATGCCGTTTATTTGTCATCAAGTATTCTCTTTGCGATAAAATAAATATCTCCCGCACCTAAAAACAGCGCCACATCTCCGGATTTTAATGAACACTGCAAATATAACTGCAATTGACGCAATGATTCTATATACAAAGAATTCGGAAGACTTTCCGATAAGGTGAGCGCACTTCCTTTTGCATCAAAATATTCCCTTGCCGCATATGTTTTATAGATGACAAGGTTTTCAACCGGCTGCAGTACCTGTAAAAATTCGTCAAACAGCAATCTCGTTCTTGAATATGTATGCGGCTGAAAAATAACGAAAAGTTTTCCGCCGCAAACCTCTTTTGCAGTCGCCAGCGCGGCTGCGATTTCCCTCGGATGATGTGCATAATCTGCGATCATCTGCGCTCCGTTCAGCTCTCCCAACAACTCAAACCTTCTGCGTATCCCGCGGAATTTCTGCAGGCCGCGCACTGTCAGATTTGCATCGTACCCGTAATATTCTGCTACCGCTGCAGCCGCCAATGCATTGTAAATATTGTGCTTTCCATATACATTTAACTTGATTTTGTCCAATATCTCACCCTTTATCCGCAATGAAAAGGAATATTTTCCGTTCATCGACCGAATATTTTCCGCCCCCACGTCGCACTCCTTTGTCAGACCGAACGTCAGCGCGCAATCGACCTCTTTTGCGATCTTATCTTCTCCGCACACGATCGCCGCTTTTGCTCCGCGCGCATATGTGCGGTAGGCTGTCCCCAACCGCTCCGCATCTCCGTAACATTCCAGATGATCTGCGTCCGTGTTCAGTATGACCGCAACATCCGGCCGCAAATGCAGAAAATTTCCCATATATTCACACGCTTCCGTTACAAAAAATTTGTCTCCGCCGGAATACAAATTGCAATAATCAAAATCTTCACCGCCGATATGCGCACTGCAGCTGCCTGAACACTCTTCCAAAATATGCGCACACATGGCTGTCGCCGTCGTTTTTCCGTGACACCCCGCAATACCGACCGTATTTTCAAAACAAGATGCCACCAAAGCCAGAAGTTCTGCCCTGCCGTAAACAGGGATCCCGCGGCGGCGCGCTTCGCACAACTCGGGATTCGCCTGCGGTATCGCCGAATTGACGATCACTGCCTGCGCATCCCGAAGATTTGACGCATCGTGCCCGATAAATATTTTTGCTCCCTCTTTTTCCAATCTCGCCGTCAGCGCCGTTGCCGTGATATCACTTCCCGATACCCTGAACCCCATCTGCATCAAAAAATACGCAAGTCCGCTCATGCTGACTCCGCCGATGCCAATAAAAAAGATCCTCTGAATTTTTTCCCAGAATTTTCGTCTCATGCCCTTAATATATGCCGAATCATGACGAAAAAAAACGAAAATCTCAAAACTTTTGAAAATTTTTCAAAAATTTTTAAATTTTTTTTGAAAGTCTATTGAAAATTCAAAAAAGTTATAGTAGAATGTAATTATTAATGAACGCCACTGCATAAGGAGGATGATTATTTTGAAAATTTCAGACGTGCGTATCAGATTCGTAAAAAAAGATGACAGCAAACTTAAAGCGGTTGCCTCGATCACGATCGACGATTGTTTTGTCGTTCACGACATCAAAGTGATCGAAGGCTCGGACGGCCCTTTCATCGCTATGCCCAGCCGCAAGACAAACGACGGCGAATTCAAAGATATCGCTCATCCCTTGAATACCGAAACACGCGAAGAACTGCGCAACGCGATTCTCGCCGCTTATTCGGAAGAACTTTCCAAAGCAGAGTAATCATTCTCTGGCCCTTTTTTAAGTTTTCTTGAAAATGAACCGCGCATATCCTGTGCGGTTTTTGGTTTTGCCATTTTTTGGAAAATCTGCAAGTTCCCGCCAGTATTGACGGGAGCTTTTTCTTTTGTCACATTTATTATTTCGTTTCTCTTATACTTAATGACCGCAGAGCGCAAAAATTGCGCTCTGCGGCCGCTCATAGAGTCAACACGCCGAGGCTTGCAAAACTGTTTGCAAGTCTCGGCCTTAAATTTATCCCTCTGACAGCAAATTCTGTTTCGCAGACAGACGTTCTTTGCAAATTAAAAAAGCGTGCAACAATGAACACCTTCCAATTTCGGTTTTCCTTGCTGACTGCGTATCGGTTATGATTGTGACTCAGTTTTGTGAAATGTATATTCCGCCGCGGCAGAATATCCTCGCCCTTTGTTGTATAAAAATTCTCATGCGAAATATGCGCGAAAATCTGCTTGTTTATAAAATATTTTATATATCAACCGAAATCTGCTTATCCAGGAAATATTTACCAATCCGAAAAACAGACAGAACGTCCGGACATTCTGTCCGGACGTTCTCTATTTTTGGGGGCGTATATTATTTTTTACGGAATAAACGCTGTACAAACGTAGGAAGCTCTTTATCCGCATCCGTTCCCGCTGTCTGGCGCGGAGCCTGCATTCCCTGCTGCGCATACGGCTGCTGCGGTGCGGGACGAGTCGCCTGCTGGTACTGCGGTTGCGGCTGATATTGCGGCTGCGCGGGCTGTTGTGCATACTGCGGCTGCTGATACTGCGGCTGTGCAGGTTGCTGCTGATACTGCGGTTCCTGTTCATACTGAGGCTGACGCACCTGCTGCTGATAAGGCTGCTTATAAACAGGCGGCTGCTGTCCTGCCATTGTATTGTTCAAAGGCATGCGCACATAAGAAGGCGATGCACTCTGAACGGGCGCCGCAGGCTGTGCGGGTGCTTCGTCCGCATTGCGCTCCGGCAATCCTCTGTTCACAAAGAAATTGCGGCTCGCCACATTGCGTTCGTCCTTCGGATTGTACATATTTTCAATGTGCGGGAATCCCGTCGCAATCACGGTGACTTCCACTTCATCGTTGATATTGCTGTCAATGCAGGCACCGAAAATAATGTTGGCAGAATAATCCACTACGCTCTGCACAAGAGTAGCCGCTGTCTGCACTTCGTCCATCGTCAGATCGTTGCCGCCGACAATATTCAGGATAACACCCTTTGCTCCTTCGATCGTCGTTTCCAGAAGCGGGCAGTTTACGGCAAGACGTACCGCTTCCACGATCCTGTTCTCGCCTTTCGCAACGCCGACACCCATGTGTGCAAGTCCCTGATCTTTCAAAATCGTGCGGACGTCCGCAAAGTCAAGGTTGATCAGCGCAGGGTTTACAATCAGATCCGCAATGCCGCGGATACCTTGTTTCAAAATCTCATCCGCCACGCGCAGCGCTTCCACCATCGGCGTGTTCTTGGGAACTACGCTCGTGATTTTATCATTCGGAATGATGATCAGCGTATCGACATACTTTTTCAGGTTCTCCAAACCTTTCGCCGTATTGTCCATACGTTTCTTTCCTTCAAAATTGAAAGGCTCCGTTACGATCGCAATCGTCAGAATTTTCAGATCGCGCGCAATCTTCGCTATAACAGGCGCAGCACCCGTACCGGTTCCGCCGCCCATGCCCGCCGTGATAAAAAGCAGGTCTGTATCTTTCACCGCTTCCGTCAGGACTTCTTTGCTCTCTTCCGCCGCGGCACGCCCTACTTCCGGCTCAGCTCCTGCGCCCAGCCCTTTCGTAAGCGTCGATCCGATCTGAATCTTGTTTTCCGCTTTGGACAGCAAAAGGATCTGCTTGTCCGTGTTGACTGCTACATAACTCGCGCTCTGAATTCCAGCCTCGATCATACGGTTTACGGCATTGTTTCCTGCTCCGCCGACGCCGATAACTTTGATTCTCGCCACTCCGGACAAACTGTCCAAACTATTAAACATGGTGTTTACCCTCCGATTCCGTTAAAGAATTTGTGTAAAAAACTTTTTTCGCGCTTGGTTTCCAGCGCCATATTCAAAAGGCTCAGATGCGAACTCTGCGCCGCTTTGTTATAATAAGGCAGCTTCGGCGCGATGATCTCGATCACTTTGTTCAGCCGCCCCGAAAGATGCTCCCTAGCTCCGCGTATTCCGGTGATCCCTTCCCCCGTCAGCAATATCGGTTTATAATCAATGCTCGAATCTCCGAACAACTCCAGACACTGATTGATCACCTCGCATAACAGATCCAGTCCTTCCTTTACCCGCTCCTTGAGCAAACGCACGGGAAGAACGTAAGAACGCATTTTATCCACGAATTCAATGGTCGATTCCGAAGACTCCTTGCTCGAAAGATTGATCTTTCCGATCATCGCTTCCGCCACATCAAACGGAATATCCACAGGATCTTCTCCCGTATACAACTGCGCCGTTACATGTCCGCCGCCCGCCGAACAGGCATTCTGATAAACGATTCCGTTCCCGCACACTACGCTGAACGTCATGGAAAGTTTGTCTATATCCAGCAATACCGCATAATCGTCCCGCGTTTCCGACGGGATCAGATACAACGCTTCCGCCAAAGACGTCGGCAAAAATTCCGCTTTCAGGATGCCGTATTCCGCCAACATATTACGGAAAATCTCTTCATACCGCTTATCCGCCAGAAAATAACTCAGATACCCTTCCAGCGAATCGCTGACCATCCCGACCGGATCGATCGTACGACGCTTGTCCGACGTTATATAACACACTGCACTCTGACGGATCAGATCATAGTTCTGTTCCTCTCCGCCATATCCCTGCGAAAACAAAGCATTCAGATCGTACGATGTTACACGCCGCTTGCTCTGAAAACTCATAAAACAACGCTTGGTCAATACCTTGCAAAACTCTCCCGGCACCCCGACATAGATCTCTTTGATCCGCTCTCCGAAACTGCGCTGCGCTTCCGTAAGCGATTCGGTCACCGCCTTCTGCAAACCGTTCAGATCAAAAAATTCCGCATCCGAAAACCCGTCGTACGCTTCACTATGGATCCCCTTGAATACAAAGGTATTGTTCACTCCGCGCTCCCCGATCAGGACTGTCACGGACGCCGAACGTACGTCCAGCACTGCTACGCTTTTGCGGCTCATTTTTCTCTCCGTTTTTCTCTTGTTTTTACAGTGATATTATACAAACACTATTATATAGTACTTTTACTTTTTTGTCAATAAAAAAACGTTCCCCGATCGCATTTTTCGGGGAACGTTGTCATATTTTTTTATCCTAATTTTCAGGGAAAAACGTATCAAACATCGGCGGCGTACTCGTGCTGTACTGCACCGGCTGCGAATCCACGGCTATTATATATCCGCTCATGCGCAGAATCGATCCGCTCGTCTGCATCTGCCCCAGTTCTTCCTCCGGGATCTGATCCAGATCGTCCATATTTTTATAAATTTCCAACACGTCTTTGATCTTCTGTTCCGTATCTTTTTCAGGATTTACGATCCAAAAACCGATCCCTTCCACCGTCTGCGCATAAAACAGCGTTTTATTGTTTTCAGGATCGTTCACGATACCCAGCGATCTATAGTAAATCTTCGTTATATTTCCGCGATACCCCAATGCGTCCAGTTCTTCAAAAAGTTTGTTGAGCGCCGCATATGCCGATTCGTATCCCGATGATACCGTAAACACTTCACCGACTTTCTGTTCGCCGAATGATATTCCCTGTATCTCGATATTGCTGCCCGCTATGTTGTTTACGTTTTCATCCTTGATCGCTATGACTTTTCCGTCGTCTCCGACCACGTAATATTTTCCGTTCCGTTCAAACGCAAAATTCTCAAAACGCTCGCGCACCGTCATTTCGATCCTGTTCGGAAAATGCTTCTCGAGAGACGTCACTTCCAAATACCCGTTGCTCTCACGCGCTACCGTTTCGATCGCATCTGACTCATTAAAAAATAAAAAACTCTTTCTCAGATATTGATCTTCCAACGTCTGCTGCATTTCCCGCGCACTCTTCTCCATCTCCGCGCTTCCGACATCATAGTACACTTCAAAACGCGTGATCGCACATACCGAATTCAGCGTGATAAAGAATATTATCAAAAATATGGCTATTGCATATACGATGACAAACCGTTTACTACGCATAGCGCCTCCTCTTATGTAATATTTGTTTCGGTCAGATCCCTATACGGCGTATCCGCGCACCGATCCTGCGAAGTTTATATTCGAATCCGCTATACCCTCTGTCTATATGACTCAGATCGGATACCGAACTCAACCCTTCCGCCGATATCGCCGCAAGCGTCAATGCCGCCCCGCCGCGCAGATCTCCCGCAAATACGTCCGCCCCTTTCAAGGTCTTGACTCCGCGGATGAACGCACTCCTGCCGCGCACCGTAATGTCCGCTCCCATGCGGATCAGTTCCGGTATGTGCTTGAACCGCGTTTCAAAAAGATTTTCCACGATCACCGTCGATCCCTCGCAGATACAGGCAAGTGCCGTCATCTGCGCCTGCAGATCCGTGGGAAATCCCGGGTACGGCGACGTTTCTACCAGCTTCGGTGATAAACGCCTTCCACTCTGTATATATATTTTATCATCTTCCGCATGGATTTTGCAACTGATTTCACAAAGTTTATGTATGAGCGACGCAATATTATCAGCATCTGTATTCTTCAACAGAAGTTCACCGCCGCACATCGCCGACGCAATCAGAAATGTTCCCGCTTCGATCCGGTCGGATATGGGAGTATATTCCACCCCCTTCAGCTTCGCGACTCCCTCCACCGTGATCACCGCTCCGCCTGCTCCTTCTACCTTTGCACCCATTCTGTTCAGAAATCCGGCAAGATCTACGATCTCCGGTTCCTTCGCCGCGTTCCGTATCACCGTTCTGCCCTTCGCTTTTACCGCCGCAAGCATTATGTTTTCCGTCGCACCGACACTCGGACAGTCCAGAACGATCTCCGCTCCGCAAAGCTCTTCGCATTTACAGTCTATGTATCCTCCGTCTTCGCTGATCTTGACCCCCAACCGCCTGAGCCCGCTCAAATGCAGATCGATCGGCCGCAACCCGATATCACATCCGCCCGGATAGGCTATCCGCGCTTTCCCGAACCGCGCAATCACCGACCCCAGCATAAATACAGACGAACGCATCTCTTTCGCAAGTGCCGCCGGAATCTCATGATTTGCCGCATCCGCTCCGTCGATTTCCAGCTCCTCTCCTTGAAAATGCGTTTTGAATCCTAACTCGCACAGGATCTGAACCATGTTCAACACATCCGTGATCCGAGGACATTTATGTATAACAACTTTTTGCTCCGTCAGCACCGCAGCGGCAAGCAGGGGCAGTACGGCATTTTTCGCAGACTGGATCTCCACTTCCCCGTTCAGCGGTCTGCCGCCTTCAATAATATATTTTTCCATAACTTACTCCTTTCGCGGCAAACCCGCCGCTTCCCTTTACCGTAAAAAATTTTGTCCCGCTTGCCCCCGCGGAAAAACCTTTCCCTGCAATCATAATACGAATTTCCGTAAAAAAAAGTTACTCTTTTCTCCCCTGTCTTCCAATTTATTCCCTGAATAAAAAACCTCGGCGGAAGCGGCTCAAGCCGCTTCCGCCGAGAGGAGCTTTTTTCAAATTTTTTGACAGCATCCATGCCCGTCTGCCGCGTTCATCACGCAGGGTTTTTCTGTTCCGATCTGCCGCAAAACAAAAAAAATATAAAAAGAGGTGCCTTTCGCACCTCTTTTTCAGGAACCCGTTTTTAACGGTTCGCTTTTGGAAATATTGAACAAAACACCCAGCGCCGCCATCGTGAACACCAGCGACGTGTTCCCCGCACTGATCAACGGAAGCGGTAATCCCGTAGGAGGGATCGATCCGCTCACGACCAGCGCATTGATGACTGTCTGCACAGCGATCGCCGCCGTAATTCCCGACGCCATCAAAAATCCGAACATATCTCTGCTCTTTGCCGCCGTGCGAATCCCGAAATAAATCAAAAGCCCGAACGCGCAGAATAACAGAACAATACCCACAAACCCAAATTCTTCCCCGATCACGGACAAAATGAAATCCGATTCGGCAAACGGCAGATACCTGTATTTCTGCACCGATCGAAACAACCCCGTCCCGAACCAACCGCCGTTTCCCAATGCATACAGCGACTGGATCAGCTGATACCCTTCCCCTTGCGGCGAACTCCACGGATCTAAAAATGCGTACAACCTCTGCAGACGGTACGGTTCCATTATGATCAGAACAGGCACCGCGGCGGCAATCGGAAGCAAAATGACCAGAAGATGACGCATCTTTACCCCGCTCAGAAAAAGCATTGCCAGCATGATCATACCTGTACACATCGTCACTGACATATTCGGCTCAAGAATGATCAGCACACAAACGGCACCCCCTGCCCCCAATACGGGAAGCATGCCGACAAAACGCTGCATCCGCTCCGGCTTTTCGCTCGCATACGCAGACGCAAACAATACAAATCCGTATTTGGAAATTTCCGACGGCTGAATGGTTATAGGCCCGATCCCGATCCAACGCGTCGCCCCGTAGTTTTCTACCCCGAGCCCCGGAACAAATACCGCCGCCAAAAGAACAAGCGAAATAATCAGCGCAGGCCATTTCAGTTTTTTCAGCTTCCGATACGGAAATAATGCCATGACCGCCATTGCGATCCCGCCCAGCACCAGTCCCGCAAGCTGTTTTTTCATGTAAAAAAATGCGTCGCCTGTCTGCTGCTGTGCCGAATAATAACTCGCCGAATACACCATCAGAACGCCGAACCCGGCCAACAGAACCGCCACTACGGGAATTCCCCAATTTCCGCTCCGACGAACCGACCTCGTCCGCTCAATGATCGCCGCTTGCACAAGCACACTCCGTCTGAGGGCCTTTCAGCTCCTCCACGATCTTCTCAAATCTTTCTCCGCGTTCTTCATACCCCGAAAACGCATCAAAACTGCTGCTCGCAGGACTGAGCAACACGTTCTGTCCCGGCTTTGCCATCATCGACGCAAGCCGTACCGCCGTATCAAAATCCGTACACAAAGTTATCCGCGATTCGTTCGCGCGCACCGCACTGTTTAAAAGTTTGAACCGATTTTCCCCGTACAGCACACACTGGATAACCCGACTGCTGCGCAACTTTGAAAACAGTTCGTCATAATCATATCCCTTATCCTTTCCGCCCAGAAGCAAAACCGTATCTGCCTGCATACACGCCACCGCATTCAGTGCGGCATCCACATTGGTGCCTTTCGAGTCGTTGATATATGTAACTCCGTTTACTTCGTCCACCGTCTGAATCCTGTGCCGCACGCCGCGCATATGCGACAGCGCCGACGCGATCACTCCGCTTGCAACTCCCGCCAGTTTCGCCGCACAGATCGCCGCCAGCGCATTTTTTACATTGTGTTCCCCCTGCAGCGGCAATTCGGACGCGTCCATGATTTTCTCGTTCTCAAAATACAATCCGCCATCAAACAAATAAGCGCCCGAAACCCGTTCCCGCACAGAAAACCACCGCACGGGACACCGTGCATCCGCCGCAAAATTTTTTACGGCGGGATCGTCGTGATTGAGCACGGCATACTCACTCTCCCGCATATTCCGCAGCAGCTTGGATTTGAGAAATATGTAGTTTTCCATGCTGTAATGGCGGTTCAGATGATCGGCGGCTATGTTGGTGACGATCGCCACATGCGGTCGAATGCTCGACAATGTTTCCAACTGAAAACTGGAAACTTCCATCACGGCAATGTCGCCGTAATCCAGTTCGTCTACGCACGCCGTTAACGGCAACCCGATATTCCCGCAAGCCACACTCTTTTCCCCCGCCGCACGAAAAATTTCATCCAGCATGGTCACCGTGGTCGTTTTCCCGTTTGTTCCCGTCACCGCAAAAAGTGCCGCCCGCAGATACAGACACCCCAGTTCCGATTCGCCGATGATCCGCTTCCCCGCCTTGCGGAATGCCACAGGCAAGGCATGATCGATCGGAATTCCCGGACTGAGCACCAACACATCGCATTCTTTTATAAGCGCCGCTATTTCTCCCTCCTGCACCGCCACGGCACCCTTCTGCATGAATTCCGACATGGTCTTTTGTACCGTTCCTTCGGTAACGTCGTCGTACATATACACCTGCGCGCCGCGCTTCAATAAAAACGATACCGCCGCCGCTCCGCTCTTCGACATTCCCGCCACCAGAAATTTCTGATTCTTGAAATACATTTTCCGACCTCCGCTCGGATCTATCGGACGAAAATTAAACAGATCAATCCCGCCGCCGCCGTAATCAGCGAATATGCATACGCGATCCTGCTTTCCGAATATCCCTTCTTCTGAAAATGATGGTGCAGCGGCGCCATCAAGAACAGGCGCTTTTTCGTCCGTTTATAGTATATTACCTGAAGGATCACGGATATGCCCGAACAGACAAACATTATTCCGATGATCGCCACATACAGAATATTTCCCGTAAACGCGGCGATCGCCGCCGCAAACCCGCCAAGACTCAGCGAACCCGTATCTCCCATAAATACAGCCGCCCGATATGTGTTGAAAAGAAGATACCCCGCCAGCGCACCGCAAAGCATCAGACTCAGCCGCCCCAGCGCTTGTCCGCCGCCCGTCAGAAAAATAAGCGCGGCAAACGCCGCAAAATACCAGAATCCCACCGACGCCGCCAGCCCGTCCAGTCCGTCCGTGAGGTTCACACAATTCACCGCCGCGATAAATACAAAAGCCACGCAGGGCAGCATCCATATCCCGATATCAAAAGAAAGACCCGTAAACGGAATATTCAATACCGTAAGCTCGTTCAGTACGCAATAAATCCCCGCAAACAGGGCGATCGCAACCTGAAAAACTATTTTCTGCCATGCGCGAAGCCCGAGATTCCTGTGAAAATGGAATTTCAGAAAATCATCCAGAAACCCCACCGCCATACACGCCCCGCCGAACGTTACCGCAACCAGCGTATGCCTGTCCGCATACAATCCGAAAAAAAGAGCGCACAGAGCAACCGCCGCCACAAAGGAAAGCCCTCCCATCGTCGGCGTGCCCGTTTTCCCCTTGTGTTCCTCCACATATCCCAGAATGTATTGTCTGGCTCCGCGCCTTTTCAACACGGGTATGAGCACGGCGCAAAGCGCCGCGCTCAATAAACCCGATGCAAGTATCATCAGAATTTCAGCTCTCATTGTTTCCTTTCTCCGACGCCAACCGCTCCGACAACATCTGCTTCACCGCCGATACGTCGTTGTATATGTGACGCACTCCCATGATCTCCTGATAATTTTCTCCGCCTTTCCCGGCAATCAGCAGAACATCGCCCGCTTTCAGCATATCCAACGCATAACCGATCCCGCATTCCCTGTCTACCACGATCACATATTCATCCGAAACGCGCCGCACTCCTTCTTCGATCTGCAAAATAATGTCAAACGGATCTTCATAACGCGGATTGTCCGACGTCAGAACACAAAAATCCGCAATTTTTGCCGCCGTTTCCCCCATGATCGGACGTTTCAGAGCATCCCTGTTTCCGCCGCACCCGAATACGCAGATCAGTCTGCCGCCACAGTGCTTCCGCAGTGCCGTCAGCGATTTTTCCAGTCCGTCCGGAGTATGCGCAAAGTCTACAAAAATATCCGCTCCGCGATACCGCGCAATATGTTCCAGTCTCCCGCTCACACGCGGCAACCCCGAAAGCCCCGCCGCGATCAGCGGCACGGATACCCCCAGAATTTTTGCGCACGCCGCCGCTGCCATTGCATTGTAAACATTATACAAGCCCGCCATATGCAGCCGGATATCGTACAGCTCGTCAAAAAGATTGATCACAAATACACTTCCGTCTATATCTTCCCGAATGTCCACAGCAAAGACGTCCGAAGGATTTTCCAGTCCGTAACTGTATGCCTTTTCACAGAAATTCCCGATCTTCCGACCCTCTTCATCGTCATAATTCAAAACCGCAAATTTACACCTGCCCGGCTGAAACAGCTTCTCCTTTGCCGCCGCGTACGCGCCCATCGTCTTGAAAAAATCCAGATGATCTTCGGTAAAATTCGTGAAGATCGCCGCTTCAAATTTGATCCCGTCCGTCTTTCCGAAATACAGGGCGTGCGCCGAAACTTCCATCACCGCATACTCGATCCCCGATTCCACCATATCCGCAAAAATCTTATACAAAAATACGGGATCGGGCGTTGTCAGCTCCGGCGAAATCTCCTTATTCGCATAACGGATCCCCAATGTGCCGATATTCCCGCATTTGTATCCCGCTGCCGTCAGTACCGACACGAGCATATGCGCCGTGGTCGTCTTTCCGTTCGTCCCCGTGATCCCGATCACCTTCAGTTTCTCTTCGGGATGTCCGTAAAAGGCGGCGGCTATTTCCCCCGCCGCACTTCTCCCATCCTTGACGATCACCTGCGGAACAGGAAAATCCAATTCCCGTTCCACAACCAGCGCGATCGCTCCCGAAGCCAATGCTTCCGCCGCATAATCGTGTCCGTCATGCTCGCCTCCCGCAAAACACACAAACAAGTCCCCGCTCATAACATGTTTGCTGTCCGTACAAATGCCCGTGATCTCCTTCTCCGCAAAGCGGACGCATCTTTCGCTGTGTACCTTCCGCAATAATTCTCCGAGTAACAAAATTCTGCTCCTTATGTTTGATACGGGGCTATGTTTTTCAATTCGATGATGCCCCTGAATATTTCCGCCGCCGCAGGCGCCGCCACCACGCTCCCGTAATACGCCCCCTGCGGTTCATCCACGATCACCAATGCAAGATACTGCGGATCGTTCGCAGGGAAAAATCCCAGAAAAGAAGATACGTACTTCCCCTGCGCGATCGCTCCGTTTTCAAATTTCTGCGCCGTTCCCGTCTTGCCGCCGACCCTGTACCCCTCGATATACGCCTTGCTACCGCTTCCGTTCGCAACAACGCCTTCCAACAACGAAGCCAAAATCCCGGAAGCCTCTTCACTGATCGTACGGTTTTTCAGAACAGGCTCGATCGTCTCCCGTATCTTTCCGTCCGATGAATAAATTTCTTTCACCAGCCGCGGCTGATAGTAATACCCGCCGTTCACGGCCGCCGCCCCTGCACACGCAAGCTGCAATGCCGTCACCGCTACCGTCTGCCCGAATCCGATTCGCGCAAGATCACAATCCCGCACCGCGCTCTCCGTCACCAGCATCCCCTGCGCTTCCCCCGAAAAATCGATCCCCGTCGGTTTTCCGAAATTGAAAAGTTCCAGATAATCGTAAAACGTTTCCGTTCCCAGCGATAGCGCTATGTCCGTAAAACAAGGGTTACAGCTGTTGTTCAGCGCTTCCGCCAAAGTCTGGTTGCTATGCTTCCCGTTCGCATGCGTGCTCCAACACTTGATCGTCGTTCCGTCTACCGTACGCGTCCGCGAACTGTTGAAATGGTACTGCAATGAATATGCCGCAGGATTTCCCTGCAGATATTCTTCAATATTCGCCGCCGCCGTCACGATCTTGAACGTCGAACCAGGTTCATAAATATCCGAGATCAGATTGTTCCGCGAAAGCTCGTTCAAAAGTTCGGGATCGTCGCGCGGTATGTCATTGAGATCATACGACGGACTCTCCGCCATCGCCAGAATATCAAACGTGTCCGGATCCAGCACCACGATCTGCGCATTGACCGGCGAATACTGCTCGTACAATTTTTGTGCCGCCGCTTCCGCAAGCTGCTGGATCCCGTAATCGACCGTCAGACGAAGATTCAAGCCGTCCGCCGCAGGATAATAGACCGCCGTCCCGTCTACTTCCGCCCCGACCAGATCTGCAGGATAGGCAATTTCCCCGTTCACTCCCGCAAGATATTTGTCGTAGTATTTTTCCAACCCCGTCAGCCCGCTCCCGTCCGACGAAGTAAATCCCAGCACGCGCGACAAAGTCGTCCCGAAAGGATATATCCGCGAATTGTCCCGCGCATAGTACACTCCGGGCAGGTCAAATTCTTCCAGCTGCGCCGTCTTTACCTTCTCCACACGCCGCACCAGCGTGATCTCCGATACCTTTTTCCCCGTCAGCTTTTCGTACAGTTCCGTTTCGTCCAACGAAAAAATCGACGCAAGCGTTTTTGAAGTGTATGCTTTGTCTTTGACTGCGTTCGGACGGACAAACACCGAATACGACACATCGTTTTCAACCAGAACCACCCCGTTCGTATCCGTGATCTCTCCCCGCGCCGCGATCACAGGGATCTCGCGCGTCCATTGCCCGATCGCTTTCGCCCGCAGTTTTTCACCTTCCACGACCTGCACGTAAAAAAATCTGCCGAAAATTGCCAAAAAAAGAAAGGCCATTGCCAGCATTGCGGCAAATAACCTCTTTCGTAAAAGCGTTGCGGACACCGCGCCCGCCGTATGTTTTGTCTTTCCGATCTCTCTTTTCCTTCCTTTCTGACATAAAAAAATCGGTCTGCCCGCAGCCCTAACCAAGGGCCGCCCGCGAGACCGATTTCGTTCGTAAATCTTTCAGTTGTCAGTTGCGTACCATGCCGAGTTCTTCTTCCGCACGGCTGATGATCGACGAATCACTCGTAAGTTCCGCGATCTCGTCTTTCAGTGCCTGCGACTGCGTCATCACGGAATTCAGTTCCGCTTCCCGCGCCGCTATGCTTGAATCCAGATTGTTCAGCACGCTCGTATTGATAATGATCAGCGCCAGTACTACCGCCACGACGATCGCGTAAACACACATCAGCAGTTTCCCCTTCGCCGTCATCGAGTAGCCCTTTTTCTCTTCCTTGACAACACGCTGTTCGTCGCGGTACAGATCGCTCCGATACTGGATCGTCGTCATCGTCGGCGTCAGATCTTCGCTCACTTCCTCTGCATACGCGGCTGTCGGCTGCTCATATACCGGCTGTTCATATACAGGCGCTTCATACACAGGCGCTTGCGGTTCTGCCACCGCCGCACGATTGTTGATCGGCGAATCCGCACGGAATATGTCTTCCGTTACCCGCTGATGCGCAAACTGCGGCACCTGCTGCTGTTCCTGCTCACGCTCCGGATACAGCATGGCGCGTGCATACGATTCAGGCGAATCGTATACCGGCTCCGCATAGTTCTCCTGTACGGGTGCTTCCCCCATGATCTCTTCCGCTTTTTTAAGATCAGGGTTGATCAGCTTTTTATAATTGTCCGATATGCGCGAATTAAAATTCAGAGCTTTCTGCTCTTCTGTCATTTCGGCAGGCTCCGCCCCGCCGCTCAGCTTTCCGTATGCTTTCAGCGAACTGTCCGTACGTTCATCCGTCCTTATCCTTTCCAAAACGCCCGTTGCCATGTTGCCCTTCTCCTTCATTATATTCTCAAACTTTTTCCGCTATTCGCAATTTCGCACATTTGGATCGGGAGTTGTCCGCCAATTCCTCTTCCGTTGCCGTCAGCGGTTTTCTGGTAATGATTTCAATTTCTTTCTTCTTTCCGCACACGCACACCGGCAAACTCTTGTCACAGATACA
>QAKO01000046.1 GCA_003343765.1 Bacillota bacterium
TCGCATGACTGCCAGGTCGTCATAAGCGCGGCTTGCGCGCCGCTGGTAGTATTAGGGCTAACTGCCCGAAAATGAAAAACCACCGGCTATGCCGGTGGATATTTATTTATGCCTCGGAGTCATGTCTGCCGATAATCAAAAAGTATTGGACAAGCGCGCACGTTCATGATATAATATGCCCCGGAAAGCAAAGTAAGGAACCTATGAAGATACTGCAAAACGAGCGGTTCGGCGCCGAGCGGGCGCTGTACGGCTCCCGCGGGCTGACGCTCGGACACTGCTGCTTTGAAGGGGAGGAGGACGGCGAGTCCGCCCTCAAGGAGAGCAGCGAAATCTGCGCGCGGGACTGCTTTTTTGACCTCAGATACCCCTTATGGCACGTGCGCGGGGCACGGCTTGAGCACTGTGAAATGACGCAGAACTGCCGCGCGGCGCTCTGGTACGACAGCGATGTGGAGATCGCGGGCTGCACGATGAACGGCATCAAGGCGGTGCGCGAATGCCATGGCGTGCGCATTTCCGATACCGGCATCTCCTCTCCCGAATTCGGCTGGAAGAGCAGCGGCATCGCTTTGAAGAACTGCTCGCTCGTTTCGGAATATGCCTTTCTGGAGAGCAGGGACATCTCGATCGAGGGGCTGCACTTCGACGGGAAGTACTCCTTTCAGTACGTGCGCAACATGACCATCGCGCACTCCGAACTGCACACGAAGGACGCCTTCTGGCACGCGAAGAACGTGACGGTGACGGACAGCCTGGTGGACGGGGAATACCTCGGCTGGTATTCGGAGGGGCTGACGTTCGTGCGCTGCCACATCAGGGGCACGCAGCCGCTGTGCTACTGCAAAAAGTTGCGCCTCATCGACTGCACCATGGAGAACTGCGACCTCTCGTTTGAATACAGCGATGTGCAGGCGGATGTGCACGGCGCGATCGTCTCTGTCAAAAACCCGCGTAAGGGGCGCATCGCCGCCGACAGCATCGGCGAGGTCATTCAAACTTCGGACAGCGTATACCCCGTCCGCGCGACAATCGTACAGCGAAAGGGATAATATGCCTCCCGCGCGGCAGCCGCCGCGGGGGGGGCGAATGTGTTCAGACAGCCACAGAAACGGCGCCTTGCCAAACGCAGGCGCGGATAGGAAAGTTTTTCCGCGGCCGAACAACGGAACGGGCAATTTACACCTTCAATTACAACCGCCCTTGGCATCAGCCAAGGGCGGTCGCGTCATGCTGGTGAGTTATACAATTGACTGAAGGACAACAGTGTGGAATTTGTTTCTGTAATGGAGAATATTACAAAAACTGCCTGAACGGAATAAGATTGATGGTAGTTCAAAAGATTGTGGAATGAAAAAATACGTGTTATAATAGCGGCTGAGAGAAAAAGAATCGTTTATGAAACAAACTCCGATGCCGTAACGTTTGACGCCTGTTACGGTATCGGATCAGACTTTTAGTGTACAGGAGATTTTGCTGATGAAAAAATGTTGTATTGTTGCTTTAAGCATCATGACGTGTCTTGTTTTATCCGTCGGTATTTTTACCGCCTGCAGCATGAGGACAGATGTTCCGCAGGTATATACGATCGCGTTTTATGATGACGATGTGCTCGTCGATACGGTAGAAACTGCGGGCAATGAAGAGATCGTACTGCCCGCTGCGCCGCAGAAAGAGGGGCTTACATTTGACGGATGGTATTTGGATAAAGACGTATGGCGCGATAAGTTGACAAAGGACTCCTTTTCCGACCGGGCATTGACGGAAAACATCAATGCCTATGCGTATTATATTCAGAATGATACACCCCTTCCTTCGGAATATACGATCACTTTTTATGCGGATGGCGATGCGGTCGATGCCATTGAAACAGCGGGGAACGAAACCCTGATATTGCCTGCCGCGCCGAACAAAGATGGCCATTCGTTTGAGGGGTGGTTTTTCGATAGCGGCACATGGAAGAATGAGCTGACGGAAACGACATATGCGGATAAGCCGTTGACGGAAGATGTGGGCGTATATGCATACTACAAAAAGACCGAAGACCCGGATCCGGAGCCTCCGCAGAAGTATACGGTGCAATTCAATACGGACGGCGGGACAGCCGTGAACGCCATGACCGTATCGGTCATTGAGCAATCGCCTTCAACGACGCGGAAAGGGTATACGTTTGACGGCTGGTATACCGAAAATACTTTCACGAATAAAGTGACGTTCCCGTACGAGGTGATGAAAGCGCAGACGCTGTATGCGAAGTGGGAGAAAAACAAGTATACGGTGCAATTCAATACGGACGGCGGGACAGCCGTGAACGCCATGACCGTATCGGTCATTGAGCAATCGCCTTCAACGACGCGGAAAGGGTATACGTTTGACGGCTGGTATACCGAAAATACTTTCACGAATAAAGTGACGTTCCCGTACGAGGTGATGAAAGCGCAGACTTTGTACGCGAAGTGGAAGCAGAACGGTCCCGAAGAAATCGTGTTTTCCGTTGACGGGAACGGCGTTCTGACGGGCGTAAGCGGTCTGACGCAAGGCAATACTGCTGTGGTGATTCCGTCGGAGGTCAACGGGATCACGGTCAGAGAGATCGGAACGGGCGTTTTTAAGGACAATCGGAATATCGTCAGTCTCACGATCCCCGATTCCGTCACAACGCTTCAAAATCGGATATGTTCCGGCTGTACATCTTTGCGCGAAGTGTGGCTGCCTTCCGGACTGACGGTAATTCCCGATGAGACGTTTGACGGATGTTCTTCGCTGAGCACGGTACACTTTCCGAAAACCCTCAGAGAAATCCGCTCCGACGCATTCTGCGGCACGGGATTGACGGAATTTATTGCGCCGGATTCGCTCACGGCGATATGGAGTTACGCGTTCAAGGATTGTGCCAGGCTGATAAAAGTCGATCTGAAAAACGTGAGCAGCGTGTCGGGCGGCGCGTTTCAGAGCTGTACGGCGCTGCAGTCTGTTCGTCTCTCCGACACACTGACCGAACTGCCCGATCATCTCTTTGACGGATGCACGTTGCTTTCGGAAATCGATATGCCGGACAATCCGATCGCTATTTCAGCCTTCATCCTGGACGGAACGGCGTATTACAACGATCAGTCGAATTGGGACAATGGCGTATTGTACGCGGACGGCTATCTGATTGCGGCTGACAAAACGTTTGCTTCGCTGACGGAATACACAGTAAAAGCGGGTACCCTCGTCATTGCGGATAATGCGTTCTCCGGCGTGGGCTATACGGCGAAGCTCAAAAAGATGACCCTGCCGAACGGCTTGTACCGCATCGGTCAATCTGCGTTTTCCAAGCTCTATTCGCTGACGGAGATCAATATTCCGGATTCGGTGCGGTCCGTCGGGTACGGGGCGTTCAGCGCATCGGGGTACGATACGGAGCAAAATTATACGGGCGGCGGATTATATGTCGGAAATTGGCTGGTTGCGGTACAAAATGTTGCCATGACTTCCTTCACGGTGCGCGAGGGCACGGTCGGCGTGGCGGACGGAAAGGATACGGCGCTTTTCCCGACAAGAGCGCAGAAAATCATCCAGTTAACGCTGCCCTCCTCGTTGAAGTATATCGGGGCGCGGAGCTTTGCCCGTCTGCATATTACGGATTTGGAATTGCCGTCCGGGCTGCAGACGTTGGGCGAAGGCGCGTTTTCAAGCTGCTCCTGGCTGAAAACGGTCAATCTCGGCGAATGTACGGAGTTGGAGAGCATCGGCGCGCAAGCGTTCACGAGTGCGGCGATCTCGGAAATTATCATTCCGGAAATCGTATTTTTTACCGAAATGTATTTTTAGTTTGTGATATGTTTTTTTGCCGCTCCATTGTCCGGCGATCAGGTAGATGTAGTGTTCGACACCGTACTCAATAAACCTGACTTCCAGCCCACCTAAACCGCTGTAATAAGCGAAGGAGTCATTTTTGGTTCCTCTTTATGATTGAAGATATTTTTGAAATCTTATTGGGCGTTTTATTTGATAAATCGAATATAAAAGTCGGTGTCATAATATTCTCTTTTAAGCTGCAAGCTTTTTGATGGTTCTGTTAGCATAAGGTAGCCAGATTTTGTTGACGTAATGCAAAACATCTTCGCTCGGTTTGTGGTCGTGTGCACCGTAGCATTGCAGGATTTTGTGATTGCGGAGCGAGTATTCCAGCGTTACGAATGGCGTATCCGGTTGCTTTTTTGTGCGGACGAAGAAAATGAGCGATTCTTCGCGGACAAAGCGTTGGTCATAATTCATACGCCCTACGCAGTGGTCTAACACTTCGCCTTCGTGGATAAGATCTGCAGGGCTTCTTGCGATGATACAGATAAATGCGCTGCGTTTAGCGTGTTCGAGCGGCAGATACTTTTCGGCGATAACGGCAAACTTCTCGTACAGTTCCTGTTTTTTCTTCCTGTCTGCCTCTGCCCGTGCCGTGGCGTATTGGTCGATACGCATATCGTGCCAGTATTTGAAGTCGTGCGGGAAACGGTTTTTAGGCAGCGACATATCCAAACCGAGATGTGATTTTGTCGCCGAACATTTCATACAGCTTGCAAAGTGCGTTCTTGTCGAAGGCGGAAGTGTCAAAGTTATCGTCAAGGTCCTTCGGCTCTTCGATGTCGCCGTCAAATTCGCGCATTTCTTCTTCGGAGAGTATCTCGCCCGTTTCGAGGTCAACGCCTTGCGCAGAAGGGAGCTCTCGCACTTCGTCGTCGTTTTCCATGACGATAAGCGTATGCCCGTTGCTTAAGATTTTGCCGAAGTACATCTCTGCGGTGTGGTATGGGAAACCGACCATAGGCACTCGGCTTTCAAGTCCGCAATAGAAGATGATTTTCATTCTTCGAGCCTCCCGTAAATGTTGTCTGCGTAGTAAGTGCAGTTGAAAGGATTAAAAATCGCGGAGCATTTCACCCCGCGATAATCCACTAAATAGTTGTTGTTTCCGAGTTCTTCCAAAATGGTGATTTCGTCCATCTGCCTGTCAAGGGAGTGGATGTGAGCCTGTGTTTTGAACGGTTTCATAAGACCTCCTTGATTTCGATAGAGATGAAGGTATGGACGCCGTAATCCCAAGT
>QAKO01000106.1 GCA_003343765.1 Bacillota bacterium
CCCGGCGTCTTTTCTGCAACCAAACGGTTTTTCAGGATTTTATGCCCGACATTGCCCATTCCTGTTTCGTCCACAGCCATACGGGCAAGCGTTTCCGCATTTTCGTTTATCTTCTGACGGATCTTCGTAATGATCTTCTCACGCTGATCCATCGACATCCTGCGAAGCACTGCCTGCGCTTTCTTTGCAGCCGCAATCGCTTCGTTCATGTCCGTAAAAATACCCATGCCCGTCTGCGTCTGCTCTCCGAGGCTCATCTTCACTATTACTTCTTTCACAATGTCCTGCACGGACTGTTCGTTCAACATTCGACCTCCTTAAACACCTGCCTGCCGTACGCAGCAAGCGCCGTATCCTGTTCCGCAGTTCCGCCGCTTACGCCCAATCCACCGACGATCTTCCCGCCAGATTCCAACGGTTCACCGCCGCCGAATATCACGATCTTGCCTTGATTCGTGAACTGGATTCCGTACAAAGACCCGCCCGGTGCTGCCAGCTCGGCAAGTTTTGCCGTGGACATCTTTAATGCTACCACCGTATATGACTTCTGCAGCGCAACATCCCAGCTCGCCAGATAGGCTCCGTCCATCGCCTGCACGCTGACGGGATTTCCGCCCGCATCCGCTACGGCAATCACCGCATTCACACCCATCTCCCTGGCACGCGCTTCCACGGCTTTCGTCAAAGCACGCGCCTTTTCCAGGGTCATTTTATGCTTTCCGCAACATCCGGATCCACCTTTCGCGCCGCGGACGATCTCTTCAACAAGGACGGAAATCTGCTTCTCGTCCATGTGTCAGATTCCGAGCTCCTGCATCACTTTCTTCGTGATCGCCGCTACGAGATCGGAATCGGAAGTCGCGCTTTCAGATTTGGAAGCACAACCGCCGCAAGAATGGCAACTGGGTTTGCCCGCTTTCGCATTCATGCAGACATTCGCAGGATGTTTGCCTTTCAGCCCAAACTGACGGCGGATCTCATACAAACGCTCCACCTGCTCTTTGGAAAGTTCCTTCGGGCCGCCCAACTGTTTGGACAAGAACAGAAGCTGTGCATAGAATTCTACAGATTCCATCTTGTGATATGCGTTCAGGAGCGTATCCGAATACGCCAAAGCACCGTGATTCGCAAGCAGAACCGCATCAAAATACTGCAGATACTTGGAAACCGCATCCGGAATTTCGTTCGTTGAAGGCGTGCCGTATTCCGCGATCGGTACGCATCCGAGAGCGATGACTGCTTCCGGCATGATCGGCTGCGTCAAAGGGATCCCTGCGATCGCAAACGACGTAGCATACATCGGGTGCGCATGCACAACCGAGTTCACATCCGGGCGTTCTTTATAAACACGCATATGCATCTTGATTTCCGAAGAAGGCTTGAACCCTTTGTTCGCCTGCAAAACTTCTCCATTCTCGTTCACCTTACAGATGAATTCCGGAGTCATGAACCCCTTGCTCACTCCCGTAGGCGTGCAGAGAAATTCATGGTCGTTGAGTTTGACGGAAATGTTGCCGTCATTCGCTGCAACCATGCCGCGGTTGTAAATACGTTTGCCGATATCGCAAATCTCTTTCTTGATCTCGTACTCGTTTACCATCTTCAAATCTCCTGTATGGTTTTTTGATTTTTTTATTTACAGCTATATTATACAACACAATCCCACAAAAGTCAACATCTTATTTTATAATTTTTTTGTGTTTTTGTGAGATTTTGTTGTTTTTTGTTTGACTTTCGTTCCCAAGGCAACACATCACCCGGTTCTTTAAGGTATTCAAAAATATCTGTAATACCTTCACCCGAATAAGATGAAACGAAAAATATTTTTTTACAGCCGGCAAGCCGCAGCCAGTCCGCAGCACGCTCGGGATTCCCGTTCGGATCATCCGTTTTGGTCACGATCCCGACCACTTCCCTGTTGACCATGCAAGTCACGCACGGAGGAAACAGAGAAAACGGTTCCGTCGAGGAACAAAGAAGCCCGACTACATCCGCTTCATAAGCATACAAGGCAAGCGCATAACCCAGCCTTTTCGTTTCGGCATATTCGCCCGGCGTATCGATCAGTGCGCCTTCAAAATTTATGTATTGTGTTTTTTTGTAAACAAGGCGTTCGCCTCTCAGGGCCTGTGTCAACGTAGTTTTGCCTGCGCCCGTACGCCCCATCAGAACAATTTTACGCATATCATGTTCTTGTGATCGGGCAGCAGGTAAATCCGAGCACATCACGGCTGTATGACACCAATGCTTCCAGCGCCGCATCCACTTCAGAAACAGTCCCCGTCACGATCAGCGTACCGCTGAACCTGTCCACAAACCCCAGATCCACTCCCGAAGATTTTATCGATATATCCCCGAGAATGATCGCCGTTTCCGCCGGACTCACCGTCACGATCCCGATCGCCGCCTTACTGTAATCCAGCGCGGGGTCTAACCCGAGTTTCTGGTAAAGTATTTTATCGGGATTGGCTATCACGTGCGCGATCGTGATCTGTTTGCCCGGAACCAGTTCCTGTACTATGCGGAGTTTGCCATTGCTGTCTTTCATTAATTCGTCCAACCCCATCCGCTTATCCTCCTATCTGACAATCCAGCCCGGATACCCGCTGAGCAGCACGGAGAAGTTTTTCCATTTCTTCCGCTTTCGGCGGCAAAATGTCTTTCAGCTCGTATTCCCTGCCCAGGCCTTCATATTTGTCCTGCCCCAACCGATGGTACGGCAGCAAGTGCAATTTTTTGACTCCCGGCAGCGACGCCGCAAATTTAGCGATTCCTTCGATCTCAGCTTCCGTTGCATTGAATGTCGGGATCACCGGAACGCGGATGATCAGTTCCGTCATCCCGCTCTGCGCAACTTTCCGCGCATTCTCCAACATCAGTTCATTGCTACGCCCCGTAAACTCTTTATGTTTCAGAGGATCCGTATGTTTGATATCCATCAGGTATTGATCCAGGTACGGCAGCACGCGCTCGATCACCGCGTAGTCCGCGCACGCCATGCTTTCCATCGCCGTCGTAAGACCTGCTTCTTTCGCTCCGCGCAAAAGCGCTTCGCAAAAATCCGGCTGGCATAGGCTTTCTCCGCCCGAAAGCGTCATGCCTCCGCCGCTGCGCCTGTAATACGGACGATCTTTCACCACCGTCTCCAGCACTTCCCGTACCGTTACGTCCTGCCCGATCGTCTTCGGCTTACCCTGTACCAGCATCGTCTGAATCTTATATTCCTGCGATTCGGGATTACAGCACCACTTGCAGCGAAGCACGCAGCCTTTCAGAAACACGATCGTGCGGATACCCTTCCCGTCATGTATGGAGAATCTCTGTATATCAAAGATCCTTCCTTTTGTATCCAGATAATTTTCCGCCATAAATGTTAAAATCCTTGCTCGGTACGATGTATAATATCATCCTGTAAACTTCTCGAAAGCGTCGTGAAGAATGCACTGTATCCTGCCACACGCACCACAAGATGCTTATATTTTTCCGGATATTTCTGCGCGTCGAGAAGCGTTTCTTTCGATACGACGTTGAACTGCATATGGCTGCCTTTCTGGTCGAAATAAGAACGGATCAGCGCAACAAAATTTTCAAGTCCCTGTCTGCCGCTCAGAGCCGAAGGATGGAACTTCTGATTGAACAGCGTCCCGTTCGACGCAATGTAATGATCCAGTCTTGCAACCGAATTCGCCGCAGCCGTCGGGCCGTGTACATCTTTTCCTGCCGAAGGCGAAACGCCGTCCGCCACCGGTCTGCCGGCAAGCCTTCCGTCCGGCGTAGCACCCGTCTGCGCTCCCAAAGGCACGTTCGCCGATACCGGATACAACCCCGCCTGGAAATGTCCGCCGCGCGGGTTCATATATTTTTCCAACGGCCGCGTATATGTATAAGCAACATCGCGCGCAAACGCGTCCACCTCTTCAAGATCGTTGCCGAACTTCGGCACATTTTCGATCATTTCCAGAAGCTTGTCGTATTTTGTGCTGTTTCCGATCAGCGCCGAAACAGCCGACGCAATTTCTGCTTCCGTTATATTTTTACCAGCGGCTTTCAGTTCTTTTACTACTTCCGCAACGACCTTCTCCGCTTTCTGCGTATCCAGTCCTTTGCCGTAATTTTCACGCAAAGCATCCCGATATTCCGCAAGCGTCACTTTCTTCTCGTCAAATACAAGCGTTTTGATCGCATACAGCGAATCCGCCATATTCGCAATACCGAATCCCTGCGGGCCCGTGAAATTGTAGATCGCTCCGCCTTCCTGTACCGACTTTCCGCGCCCGATGCAATCTTCAATCATTCCCGAAAGGAACGGCAGCGGGCATCTCTCGGCATGCGCTTCATCGATTGCATTGTCCGCATTCACAAGCAAGGAAATGCAATATTCCATCTGCTTTTTGTAAGCGTCGTAGAACTCTTCGAATGTCTTCATCTGTGCCACGTCGCCCGTATGGATACCGACTTGCTCGCCTTTATCCATCCCGTCCGAAAATACAAGTTCCAACGGACGGCACATATTGAAAAACGCTGCATCGTGCCAGCCTTCTGTCTTGCCCGACTTCTGCGGCTCCACACATCCGATTATGTTGTATTCCCGCGCATCTTGCATGGTCAGTCCGCGGCTCATCAGGGAGGGAATGATCACTTCATCGTTATAATAAGCAGGCAGACCCACACCCGTACGCGTCAGCTCGGCTGCGTGCATCAGAAGTTCGTGCGGGCTGTTGTTCCACACACGGATGGAAAGCGAAGGCTGCGGCAGCAATACGTGCATCGATGCCGTAATGCACATGAATGACAAATCATTCGTAACATCCAGGCCTTCCGCATTCTGCCCGCCGACGATCAGGTTCTGGAAAAGACTGTATCCGGCAAAACCTTCCGCACTCGCCGCGTCACGGCATTTGTTCAGATCGTTGAGCTTGATCCAGATGCAATCGATCAGCTCCTGCGCATCTTCCCGCGTAAGCTTCCCTTCGTCCAGATCCTTTTTATAATAAGGATACATATATTGATCGAATCTTCCCGGAGAAATGGAATGTCCGCTCGATTCGATCTGCAAAAGCTGCTGCACAAACCAGAACGACTGGCATGCTTCCCAGAAGCTCCTTGCCCCGTTTTCCGGTACATTTTCACAGTTCTGCGCGATCATCAAAAGCTCTGCCTTGCGCTTTTCGTCGCTCGTCTTTTGCGCCATATCGCGCGCAAGCACGGCATACCGCTTCGCATATATAACGGCCGCTTCACAGCTCATGATCACTGCCTGCAGAAAATGCGTACGACGTGCACAGTCCGCATCCCCGAGTTTCACTTCCGAAAGCGCTTTCTTCGCTTTTTCGGCAATCCCCTTGAATCCGACTGCCAGCACCCAGTCATAATGCACCGTCACATGGCCGACTCCGTTATAAAAATAGTTCCCGGGCGTGAAAATATTATGCTCGATCGCACGGATCGTCTCCGGAGCCATATAAGACGTCGCCAACTCGCTCGTGGTCTTCCCTTTCCAATACTTGTCCGCTTCTGCAATCTCACGCTTTGCACTGTCGGAAATATAAAAAGGATCCGCCGTACGCGTCGCGACTGTGTCAAACTCGGATTCCAACCATTCATAGGAGAACTCGGGATACGTTTGACAACCTCTCGGTGCCAGCGTCGTGCTGCCCACGATCAGCTCTTCATCCCGAATCGTGATGGGAAGATTCTGCAAAATATGCAAAAACGCCTTCGCACGCCGCGTTATGATCGGCTCTCCCTCGGTAGTCTTATAAGATTCCGTGATCAGCCTGGCTCGAGCCGATTCTATTTCCGGCATCTTCTTGTAAAGATTCTCTTTCAGTCTCCCGATACGATCCCGCATCGCTATTTTTTCTGAATAAAATTTCGCCATGACCTTCTCCGCCTTTTAAATTCTTTCATTGTTATTATAACCCGACATTCCACAATTGTCAACACCCTGCGCAAAAAAATTTGTGGTTTGTTGTATAATTTTTGTTGCTTTGTGTGGTTTATGAAAAAATTTTTTATTTTATTTGATAAGAATCTGTTGTTTTTTTGACAAAACAGGTATATAATCAAAGCATGAATATTTTAATTGAAACACATTCTCATACCGTTGCCAGCGGTCATTTTACACGGGATACCATCACGGATCTTGCGCGGGCCGCGCAAACAAAGGGATTCCGCCTTTTATGTATCACGGATCACTCCCCTTCTATCCCCGGTTCTGCCTCGGACAACTATTTCCGATCTCTCAAATACTGCGAGAAAAAACGATTCGGCGTCGAAATACTATACGGTACAGAAGCCGACGTCATGGATGAACACGGCAATCTCGGCATGCGCAATGAAATTCTTGCCGAAATGGGGATCGTCATTGCCAGCCAACATCCGCCCTGCTTTAAACCTTCCGACATCGATACGAACACGCGCGGTCTGATTCATGCAATCGAAAGCGGCTGTATCGATATCGTAGGTCATCCCGATGATGAAAAATATCCGCTCGACGCGGAAGCTCTGGTCAATACCTGCAAACAGTTCGGCACAATGATCGAAATGAACAATGCATCCCTGACCCCGAACGGTTACCGCGGCGATGCAAAAGCGCGCGATGCCGAATTGCTTAAATTATGCAAAGAAAAGCGTGTTTACGTTTCTCTCGGTTCGGACAGTCACGGCGCAGCTCATATCGGAGATTTTACCTACGCGCTTGAACTTGTCCGCGATTGCAATTTCCCTGAAGAGTTGATCGTAAATTCCTCTTTGTCATTGTTTCGCTCCTTGTTAGAGCCGCATCAGGTAGCCCGAAACAACCTTATTTAGTAAGCAGTGATTTTCCCACTAAAATTTATTCTGAATATTGACGGTACGCGCGATTACCGATCCGGCAAGGCTGTTGCATTCTGCAACAGCCTTGCCGTTTTCTATATCACAAACACTTTGAATAATCCGAAGGGATTACGATGTAGCCATTCCCGATAAACTTATCGATTTTTTTAAGATGCTTTCAGCGACAACATTTTTATTCACTAAACCTGGCATCAACAACTTTACTTACAAACTCAAAAGATAAAAGATCGTTTTTACTGATACCTTCAAATTCTTTAATCATTTGATCAGTATAAATTGGATGTCTACATTCGTTACAACATTTGAATTTTGCGGTTGCACATTCTAAAATTATACTTTTTATCGCACTGAAACTTGGCTGTGGCTCATCAAGCATTCTTCTAATTTCGTTTGAATAACGTATTACCTCAGGTGTTCTTTCAAACAATTCTTTACCCTTTTCAACCAGCAATATTTCTCTATGTTGATACACAAAAAACATTATTTTTTCAATCTGGTTAAGTAATTTTTTATCTGTAACGCTATTTTCAGTTATACAACCACCGTGGCAATCCCAGTGTCCACGCGAACGATTTATTTGCAACCTACGATAATGCTCACCGCATTGCCCGCATATAACATGTTGCTTCAAAAATTCAATAAGTGGCGAACATGGAGTGATTGTAAATCCTTTTTGCTCACTCATTTTTTGAGCACGAACAAACACTTCATCATTCAATATAGACGGATAACTATCTGATCCTATGTAACGTTTATCGGTAATAATTCGTTTAATACGGTTTTTGCTCCAAACCGCCATATCTTCCATTATCGGTATATTTTCCGTAGTCAACTCATCAGCAATATCTTTTAATCCTTTACCCTTTATATATTCATCAAATATTCTATGAATAACAATTACCTCTTTATCGAATGGCGTAACCTTGCCGCTATCAACCTTATATCCATAAGGTATCATCCTTAATTTCATTTTCTCACCACCTTTTTATGGGGAACTCTAACTCACATTTCAAACGAAATATCAATGTTCCATCCTGTTCCACAAAAACAGTATCGACAATTGAATCATATATTTTTTCATCCATTGATGTAAGATAATCTGTATCATTGATAACCTTTCTAAGCTCACGCATACGTTCAATACATTTTTCATCTTCATCCTCGTTTATTAACTTGGTTCGCCGCAAACGCAAGTCATATATTTTTTGATTTAAGACATCCGTTTGTTGGACATAAAGCATTTGATCTATTACACCCTGTGTAAAAAGTTCTCCATAAGTAATTCTTTTTTTAGAAAGCATGTCCTTTGGGTTCGACGAAATCGGATACCTTTTCCTCACCGCAGGTCTCGCAGGTATAGGTGGTATAGCCGCCCTCTGTACAAGTAGGTTCGGTCACAACTTCCGAATAGGTATGACCGAGTGCCTCAACATAGCTATCTTTGAACGAGTATCCGCAGTCCGAACAAGTATGCAGGGTGTAGCCCTGTTCCGTACAAGTAGGCGCAATAACTTCATCTGTGTATGTATGCCCCTTTTCGTCTACGAACGTATCCGAATATTCGTAGCCGCAAGTCGTACAAAAATGTGTCACATATCCCTTATGCGTACACGTTGCAGGAACGGTGATGTCCACGAACGAATGTCCCAGCGCGGGAATAAAATTGTCGTTGTAGCTTTCACCGCAATTTGTACAGGTATAAACCGTATATCGCCGTCCTTGGAGAACGATCTGAGATCCATTCCTTTGGTCTTGCCGAACACATGAATACCTTTGCCGCTTACCGAACTTTCGATATACGTCTTGCCGCACTTTGCAAGCACCTCTTCCGCAAGTGCCGAACGCTTGCCGTCCTCTCCCACGCAATGGTCGAGGTCGATACAGGCAATGCCGTCTTTACCATCCAGTGCATAGGCAAGCGCAACGCCACCGTTCTCCCTTATCTTCCTTCTCCCAAACAACCTTTTGAGACTTAGGATGTGCACCCTTATTACTTTGCTTTGCCGGTACTTCCAATCCGTTCATGATCTTTATAATATGTATTATCAATTCCTCCTTTTTCTTTAATGTAGGCTGTGCAACACCTATCTCTCTTCCATAGGTTCGTAGCGAAAAAATGCTTTGCTCATTTAACTTCTGATACATGTCTTTGTACTGCTCAATCAGTTCCCTGCTTTCGTCTTTCATCTGTAACTTCTTCTCCTTAAAATAAAATGTTTTACTTTCTATAATGTAGTACAAAATAAGAGCATGTCTATTATATCATTTTAGAAAAGTTCAAGCAAATAGAAAGATGAACATTTTTGTAACGATTTTTAGGAGAGTTTG